>NZ_JBNPNG010000003.1:0-175784 GCF_050314535.1 Collinsella sp. SGI.095 | reverse complement strand
CGAGCGACGTCCAGGGCGAACAAGTTGGCGTGAAAAAGGCGAGGCATTGACCTTCTGGTCATGCCTCGCCTTTTGAATGACAAATTGTCGCCCTGGGCGGCGCGCAGCGTCGGCCGGTTACGGCGTTTGGTAAAACGCCGTAACTACTCCTGTGCTCCGTACTGCTCGTAGTAGGCGTCGATGGCGGTCTTAAGGTCGTCATCGATGACGACCTTGCCATCGATCTCGTGGTTGTAGAGGGTCTCGACGACCTCGGCCATGGAGACGATGCTCGCGACGGGGAAACCGTACTTTGCCTCGATCTCCTTCTGAGCGGTGGTCACGCCACCCTTGCCGACCTCCATGCGGTTGAGAGACACGATCAGGCCCTTGATTTCGACGTCGGCGGCAGCCTTAACCTTGGGATAGGTCTCGTCGATGGACTTGCCGCTGGTGGTAACGTCCTCGACCATGACCACACGGTCGCCGTCCTGGGGCTCATAACCCAGCAGGTTGCCCTTATCGGCACCGTGATCCTTGGCCTCCTTGCGGTCGCAGCAGTACTTGACCTCCTTGCCGTACAGCTCGTGGTAGGCAATTGCGGTCACGACGGCCAGCGGAATACCCTTGTAGGCCGGTCCAAACAGCACATCAAAGTCGTCGCCAAAGTTATCGTGGATGGCCTGGGCGTAATACTCGCCCAGCTTCTTGAGCTGATAGCCTGTCACGTAAGCGCCGGCGTTCATAAAAAACGGGGACTGACGGCCGCTCTTGAGCGTAAAGCTGCCGAACTTAAGAACGTCGGACTCAACCATAAACTTGATGAACTCTTGCTTGTAAGCCTCCATGCGGGCTCCTCTCGTAATCGCGTACGTGCCCTCCAGTTTAGCGCAGGCGAAGCGTCGATGCGGGTGCGCTTTGGAGCCACATCCCCCCGTTAGAGTAAGGAACTGGGCGGCGCCTCATACGCTAGTCCTTGGGTGCCCAGGACCAGAAGAAGTTGATCAGGGCCACACGCGAGGCGGTACCGGTCTTTTTGTTGATCGAGGAAATGTGACGATAGAGCGTGGAGCGCGAAAGGAAAAGCGTTGCGGCAATGTCCTGAACGCTCTGGTCCGAAACGACCAGGGCCTCAAGAATATCGCGCTCGCGCTCTGTAAGCCCAAAGGTGGCGACGAAGGCGTCGAGGCGCTCATCAGGCGTGAGCTCCGCTGCCTCCACGAGCGCGGGGTCGGAACATGCGGGCGCAAGATCTCCACCAAGATTGTCGGCAGCAAGCGCCAGCCCGTCCTGCATCACGGCATCATCGGTTCGTTGCCCCAACTGTCCCAGCAGCGTAATCGCAATACCCACAAACATCACGAGTGCCGCGCCGACTGCAGCCAGCACGTTTTGACTCGAGATAATCGCCACCGCCGGCGCCGTCACGAGCATCGAGCACACGTTATTGACGACGCGACCCATGCACGGCCAAAAATATGACCAGCGCGCATAGAGCGAGATAGCGGCGAATTTTGTGGTAAAGAACACCACAAAGAAGCCCGAGCCCAGATAAAAGATGATCGTGGCAGCAAGCTCGTTACCGCCATTGCCATCGATGATGAGCACAAAGAACGAAAGCGTGGACAGCATGGCGACACATGTCATGCCGATATTCATATACGAACGGCCATGCAGGTCAAATAGGGCGCCGGCGGCCAACGAGCTCGCAACAAGCAGCAGGCGCGGCCAATCGCCCAAATCGACAGCTCCAAAAGCATGCAAGGTCGTGAGGCCCGCGTTAAGAGCGGCGAATACGCCGGAAAGATACGCCGTCGCCACGGTCAGGCGAACTACGGCGCGGCGGAATGCCGCCTTTGCCTCGGGATCGTCATGCCACTTGGCGCCATATTCCAAAGCATCTACCGAAAGCCCGGCAGCACTGGGTTCAAAGTTTGGATCGGACTCGTCGCGCAGCTTGGCGCGTCGGACCCCATGAAGTAACGCCACCTGCGCGATCGCACAAACAACCAGAACAGCCTGCTGAGGAATGCCGACAGGCATCACCATATGGTTGAGAACCTGCACCAGAATGCCCATGGCATAGGAAAGCGCGGCGGCGCGCGCCAAGCAGGGCGTCCGCGCAAAGCGCCGCGCAAAGTTTGCATGGGCAGTCGATCCGCAGTAGCCCAGCGCACAGCACGCCACCAAACCGCCGGCGATTACCACCTCAGCCCGAACCGCCATGATCAACAGCAGGAATGCCGCCACCAGCAAAACGCCCGTGATATCGCTCGTTGCGTCGATGACATGGGGGCGGCGATAGTACAGAACGGGACGCACAAAGAAGCCAATCACGCTCGCGCCGAGGACAAGGCTCTCATAAATAACGACCTCGTTCGGAGACACGAGCTCGGCCATGCGAGTATCAAAGAGATACTCGCATGCCAAAAACGTGAAGAAGAACAGCGCCAGGCATATAATCTCCCGAATGCCCCGACGCAAATATGCGGTTGTGTCTCCCATGCCCCTCATGGTTAACCCCCAGCCGCTCAATTGTCTGGAATTCCATTTTAATAAAGAACCAGTCTCAATATCGAAGCCAGGCTCGAAATGCCGCTAATTTCGACCCCACCGTCCACATCACGCCGCGATTTTGAGCCGCATGGACCAGAAGGGACACGCGAGACCTCTAGCTCGGCTAGGAGCGTCTCCAACTACCACTCATTTAAGTACGTCCCCAATGAGTGCGACGGAATGGCTCCCTTGGCAGCTTAAAGCTGTCATGCAGGACCCATTCCGTCGCAACCTCATGAAAGGAACTGGATTGTAAATGTTGGAGAAGAGCCGTTAGCGCCCGGGAGTCAAGATCACCAGTGCGTCGTGCTCAAAGGGATGCTGAGCCACGCGCACGGTACCGTCACCGTTGTCGCGAACGGGCAGCTTGGCGATGCGCTTGTCCTCCATGTCGAGGACCGTCGCCGTCCAGCCGCACGCGCCGTCGAGCTTAAACTTGAGCGCCGTAGTGCGCGGCAGGTACGTGACGACGTGATCGCCAACGCGCGCCACACGAATGGCCTCGCGCGCGTCATCGAGCAGCTCCTGCGCCGGAACCACGGCAAGTGCGTCGTCGCCAGCCGTAGCGCCCAGACCGGCAAGCACATGCTCGATCGCGCCAAAGTCCCAAACGCCCGCAAACTGCAGGCACTCCTGCCAGCGGAACGGCATGTCGAAGCCCTCGCCCAGCACCGAGCCCTGGCTCTTGCTGGTCTGCCAGTTCCAAACGCCGTGCGCGCCATAGGTCACACCCGCGCTCGCACCGGCAAGGATCGACGACCACACGCTCGCGCGGCAGTCCTGCGCGGTGAAGCGCCAGTACACGTTGCGTGACGCGCCCATCTGCTCGTAACAGGGCTCGGAGTTGACCATCGGCTTTTTGGGGTAGTTGGCGGTAAAGTCCTGCGGCAGGTGCCAGGCCTCGGGCTGGCCCTCGTAGTTGTGGCCGGGCTGGAACATGTAAAAGTCCAGACGGTCCAGGTACTGTGCCGGAATGGTGCGGTTGCCGCGGTTGATATGCATAGTGCGCAACGCCTCGGGCGCGCGTTTGACGACTTCGTCGAGAGCATCCTCGTAGTAGGCGATCGCCTCGTCGCTGGTAAAGTCGGTATCGCCCGTCACCACGTAGACGGGGTCGAACTCGCCCAGGTTCTCGACGACGCGGGCAACGTGGGCACGAACCTCCTCGCGCGGCATAACCTCGGCACCGCAATGCTCAGCGATCTTGGCGCCCCAGGTTCCGGGCACGTAGTTGCACCACATAAGCACAAGTGCCGGACGAATGCCGTGCTCGACGGCAGCGCGACACATGGCGGCGGCGCGATCCCAGTACGCCTGGTTGGGACGGGACCAATCAAAATGCACGCCGTCCTCGCTGGCATAGGGCCAAATGCCCAGATCGGGGCAGCAGCGATCCCACTGCGGCAGCGTGTTGATCTGCAGCACGTTCATGCCCTGCTCGGCGCGGCGGGTCAGATAGTAGTCCCAATCGGCCTCGGTAATGCTCGTAAACGCGCTCCAGCACGTATCGGCAAACCAAAAGAACGGCTTGCCCTCGCACAAAAAGCCGTCCTGGCGACCGTTGACGGTCAGCTTTCCCAAACTCATCTGCATGTCCTTTCGTTTGATAAAGGAATTGCGAACCGGCAGATTCTTTCGCGGTAACCCCGCGCGAAAGCCCCTGGCGCTTAGCAAGCCCCGGCGAGCAGGCACCACGCGCCCTCAATCAGTCTACCTTGTAAGAAGGGCCCCGCCGGGCTTGCGCCTGACGGGGCCCTGTCGTGTAGGTAAGGTCGTATGTGACCGAATGGCTTGGCCTTAGGCCTCCATCTCGGCGAGCTCCTCTTTGGAGAAGCCAGTGGCAAAGACGACGGCAGCGGCGATGACAAAGGAGATTGCCATACCGACGATAGCCCAGACGGTGTTCATCTGGCCACCCTGCAGGTAGTTGGTGAAGACCAGGAAGTTGGAGGCACCACCGGCCAGGTAGTAGGTAACACCCATGAGGCCGGAGAACACGGCGCCGATGGCACCGCCGATGAACATACCGAGCATGGTGCGGCGGAAGCGCATGAGGATACCGAAGAGCGCGGGCTCGGTGACGCCGCCGGCGATGGCGGAGATGACGTAACCCAGGGCAAGACCCTTCTCGTCGGGGTTCTTCATCTTGAGGAAGGCACCGAAAGCGCAGCCCCAGACGGCGGCCATAGCGCAGTTGGTGGAAACGAAGACGAAGGGATCGTAGCCGGCGGCGATGATCTGAACCTGAGCGAGCAAGATGACGGGCATGTGCATGCCGCAGACCACGAAGAGCTGCCAGAAGGCGCCGAGGACGGCCATGACGATCAGGATGCCGATACCGCCAAGGTCGGCGAGACCAAAGAGGGCGTTGGCAATCAGCGTACCGAGCTCGTTGCCGATCGGGGCAAGGACGATGAAGGCGATGGGGATGGTGACGATCATGGTGCAGAACGGCGTGAAGACCGTGGACAGCACGTCGGGCATGACCTTCTTAAAGAACTTCTCAACAAAGTAGAGGACCGGCACCGAGAGGATAATCGGCAGGACGGACTGCTGGTAGTTGGCAGCGGTGATCTGGATGCCATAGACGGAGATGATTCCGCCACCCTCCTGAGTCGCGACACTCACGACGGACGGGGCCATGAGAGCGCCGCCGAGGAGCATGCCCAGAACCGGAGAGGCGCCGAGCTTCTTAGCAGCGGCATAGCCCAAGTAGATGGGGATAAAGGTAAACGTGGCCTCGTACAGGGTGGTGTAGAGGAACGTGTAGGTCGGATCGGTATCGGAGATAACGCCGAGCATGGTGGGACCAAGAACCGCAGCGATGGTGCGGAACAGACCGCCGGCCATGAGCAGCGGAATCAGCTGGGTCATGGAACCCGACAGGTAGTCGAGGATGATGTTGGGCAGGTTCTTGAGCTCGAACTTCTCCTTAGGAGCGTCGAGGTTCTCGTCGACCGCGGCACCCTGCTTGACGCCGGACATGGCGACGAACTCGGCGAGCACCTTGGGCACGTTCTGGCCGATGATGACCTGGAGCTGGCTGCCGGCGAACTGGCAGCCCAGAACACCCTTGACCTTCTTGATCTTCTCCACGTCGGCCTTGCTGTTATCCTTGAGCGTCAGACGCAGGCGCGTCATGCAGTTGGTGGCGACGGTGACGTTTTCCGCACCGCCCACGAGCTCGAGGACATCGGTGGCAATCTGCTTGTTATCTACTGCCATGGGACCCCTCCCCATATCGTCGTGTGCCTAATCGCCTGGGCGCAGGCACGCCTTTGGCCCGGTGACTATAACCCCTTACGGTTACCGAACCCTTGGATACGCTGTCGTAAACAATCTGTTTACTGAACGTTTACAGCGCTTAGTTTACACTCAGCGTTGAATTTGTGGCAGTTTTGCCGTTTGCAGTCCGGTGAACGGTAGGAAATCGGGGGTGAACGTAATTGAATGCAGAGGCATTACATATAGTGCCCTTTATTTATAAATGGTCTTTTACGTGGGATTTTATATAATCTGGCACCTCAATGCCTTGTTGACTCATCAACAAAAGCCCTGCTAGATAGTAGTAAACGAGTGTTTAGTAGTTCATTGAACGTTTGATGCTACCGTTTACCGAGTTCATCCGCTTATTCTCAAATTCTGCTTTACACTAAACATGTTTAGATTGTATTGCCGCGATTGTTTAGCACGCGCGGCACAAGGGAGGCAGCTCATGGAACTCAAATCGTGCACCTACGCAACCGTCAGCACCTTGGGCGACTTTGGCCCCTGGATCAGCAAGGTCGTTCTCGACCTACCCTGCACCGTGCGCGCCAACGATGTCGATGCGAACACTTTCCATATATATGTAGAGCGTCACGAGCGCACGGGCGAGGTCCTGATGCGCAAGGAGCACGGCGCCGACCATGCCACGCCCTCCGTGGGTTACATCGACGTTCTCGCCGCGTATCCGAGTGACGAGAACGGCCGCAAGCTCGCCGTGGGCACCCATGTGGCACTCGAGGTCGCCGAGCAGCGCCTGACCAAAAAGATCGAAGGCGGCGTCATGGGCTCGCGCATGCTCGACAACCAGCTGCACGTCACGCAGCTCGCGGCCCTTCCCGGCGACGACGGCGAACCCATCTGCGGCCTGGTCTTCGATACCCATCGCGGCGACATCTGCCCCGCGCTCAAGGGCTGGAGCAATGCCGTGCAAAAGACCGCCGTCAATGGCATCGCGCTCGAGTACGGCTTCTTTGAGCCCAGCTTTAAAGCCGAGGACTCGGCCTGCTTCAATCCCTTCGCGCCCGAGGCCACAGCCGTGCCCCAAAAGGCCCCGCTCGTGGTGTACCTACACGGCGCTGGCGAAGGCAGGGGTGCCACGCAGGGCGAAGGCGCCACGCGCGCCTATATCGGCAACCGCGTGACAGCCATTAGCCAGGCGCAAATCCAGCGCTACTTTGGCGGCTTTGCCTGGGTGCTCGTGCCGCAGTCTCCCACGTTTTGGATGGATAACGGCGTCGAGCAGCTCGGCCGCTCCAACCAGAGCATCTACTCCCCCGTACTCAAGGCGCTCATCGACGAGTTTGTCGCCGAGCATGCCGAGCGCATCGACACCGACCGCATCGTGGTCGCCGGCCTTTCCAACGGCGGCTTTATGACCCTGCGCCTGTGCGCCGACTACCCCGATTTCTTCGCCGCCGGCCTTCCCTGCTGTGCCCCGTGGTACAACGCCACGGACGAGGACGTAGCCGCGCTCGCCAAGACGCCGCTGTGGTTTACGCACTCCAAGGGCGACGAGCTCGTGTCGCCGCAGCAGACCGTGCTGCCGCTCACGGCACGCCTGCGTGACGCCGGAGCCAACGTGCACCTTACCTACTTTAGCCATGTCGAGGACCTAACCGGTCGCTATCGCGAGGCCGATGGCTCGCCCAAGAAGACGTTCAACCACGGCGTGTGGATCCACCAATTCAACGACCTGTGTTATCAAGACTTCGACGGGGGCAGCGTGCTCATCGACGGCGAGCCGGTGGGCTGCTGGGAGTGGTCGGCCAGAGTTTCGAGGTAGCCATCCCATCGGGGTCCCTGACCTTTAGTTTTGTAAACGTCCTCGCGCATGAGCCCCGCTTTTCCTGCTCCTTCGGAGCATCGGATAAGCGGGGCCCGCGCTGCGGAATGTTTACAAAACTAAAGGTCAGGGCCCCTAAGTTAACGTTGTTCGAAACGCTGGCCGGCCGCTTCCGGCAGCACGCCGGGTCGGCGGCGATGGGGACGGGGTCCCGTCTTGCCTTGCGCGTAACTGGCTGAATTGATTTTGATTGGAGCTGCTCCTATGTCCCAAGAGTTAACTCGGGTGATTGTTACTACCGATATGGAAGTCGACGATATGAACTCGCTCGTTCATTTGGCTCTGTATCTTAATGTGCTTGATGTTCAGGCTGTGGTGTATACGGCTTCGCAGTATCACTTTCTTGGGGATGGGGTTCATACGCTGGGCGAGGTGAATTCGCATTGGCGGACCAAAGGGCGTCGCTCTTATGAGTGGGATGTTGTGCCTCATGAGCCCGATCCGCTGGCGGGCGAGCTTCGTGAGTATCGTCCGTTTCCCGAGCATTGGATTGAGAGTCTCTGGAGTAATGAATATGCCCAGGCTTGGCCGCAGTTGCAGGCGAATGCGGGCGCTGCCGGTGAGCCGCCGTTTCCCACGCCCGCCCAGATGATCGAGCGCACCTTTGTGGGAAATGTTGCCTTTGAGGGTGATGTGACTGAGGAAACTGAGGGATCTCGTGTAATTGCGCAGGCAATCTTGGATGATGATCCGCGTACGTTATGGCTGCTCAGCTGGGGTGGCATGAACACCATCGTTCGCGCCCTCATGAGTATTGCCGAGCGTTATCGCGCCACGCCCGAATGGCCTGCCGTGCAGCAGCGGGTCTATCAGAAGGTGCGCGTGATGGGCGTTGCCGATGGCGTGGGGCAGGACAACTCATGGCTCGACCATGGACGCGAGCTCTTTCCCGAGCTCATCTTTTGGTGTGTGCCCTATATGTATGGCGGCTATGTCGATGCCAAGATGGCTCAACCCGATACGCTGCCGCTGTTTAAGGCACCTTGGCCTGAGCAGAATCTCACGCAGGGCAACGGCCCCCTCATGGCACGCTACATGCTCTATGGCGACGGCAAGGTCTACGAAAATGAGCCCGAGCGCTTTCAGTTTGGCAAGCATGCCCGTCTGGATTGGGGTCTAGAAGGCATGCCCGCGATGCAGTTTGAGCGCGGCGACTTTATGGCCGAAGGCGACAGCATGACCTATATTCCGCTGCTGCCGTTTGGCCTGCGCGGTATCGACGACCGCGGCTTCGACACACTGCTCGGCCGCATGTTTCTTGATGGACATCCCGATACGGACGCACCCGCCGGTTTTGCCGCCATCGGCACGCCCGTAGACGGCAACCCCAATCCCTACCTGCGCGCCTATCAGGAAGACTTTGCCGCCCGCGCGCAATGGTGCGCCCATGATCCGGCAGCCTGCTCGCATCCGGCATATGTTGTCGAGGTCACGGCCGACCGCAGCGCTACAGCCGGCGAGCGCGTCACCCTTGCAGCGACCGTCGTCGACCCCGACGGCAAGGGCTTTGATGCACATTGGGATGTCGCCGTGGACCCGTCGAGCTATGCAGGCACGCAGGATCTTTCGCTGTGGCAGGAATGCACGGTGAACACCGCTTTTATCGTGCCCGCCGACGCGCAGCCCGGCGACCGCTTCGTGCTCACCCTTACCGTGCAGACGCGCGCCGAGCGCCCCTGCAGCCGCTACGCCCAGGTTGCCGTGACCGTGGCATAGCAGGGACGGCGCCCACATTCGGCAGCCGCCACATTCGGCATGGACTGTCCCCAGCTGCCACTCATTTAAGTACGTCCCCAATGAGTGGCCGAAGAGTGTCCCCGGCGTCCAGTCAAAAATGGGCCATGTGTCCCAGTTGTGGAGACTCCTTGAGCCGTCTGGGTATCGTGAAAGATCGCGCGCTCACCCATCATCAAAAGTGACACACGCTACCTGTTGATGGGAGGCAGCCATGGGCTTCTTTGACAAGATGTTCGAGAAGAAAGAGTGCGCGATTTGCGGTACCGAACTGGGGCTTTTGGGAAAGACCAAAATCAACGAAGGCTACCTGTGCAAAGAGTGCGCAGGCAAGCTCTCCCCCTTCTTTAGTGGTTGGCGCTCCAGCACCGCGGACGATATCCGCGAGCAACTCGCCTACCGCGAGGCCAACGCCGAGCGCCTGGCCTCGTTCAACCCCACGCGCACGCTCTCTGCCGGGCGCACCAACATCATGCTCGACGAAGACGCGGGTCTGCTGATCATCACTTCGCAGAGCCGCTGGCGCGACGCCAATCCCGACATCATCGAGTTCTCACAGGTACTCGGCTGCGATATGGATATCGACGAGCATCGCACCGAGATCTATCGCGAGACCAAGGACGGCGAGCGCGAGAGCTACAACCCGCCGCGCTACGACCTGGATTACGACTTTAACCTGACCATCCACGTCAACACGCCGTACTTTACCGAGATCAACCTGCGCGTGAACGACTCCACCATCGATCAGCGTGGCTCCATCGAATATCGCGAGGCCAAGCGCCAGGCAACCGAAGTCCGCGATGCGCTGGTACAGCTGCGTCAGGAGGCACGCGACAGCGTCGTGGCCGCCAAGGCCCCCAAGACCGCGGTCACCTGCCCCTTCTGCGGTGCAACCACCATTCCCGATGCCAGTGGACGCTGCGAATACTGCGGCGGCGCCATCGGCGCATAGCCTCCGGCACGGAAAGGACCGATCATGGCCTTCGAGAGTGTCAATTATCAGTGCCCCGCGTGTGGCGGCCCCCTTCACTTTGCCAGTGCCGAACAAAAGCTTGTCTGCGACTACTGCGATTCGCGTTTTGAAGTCGAAGAAGTCGAGGCCCTCTATCGCGAGCGCCAGGACAAGGCAGATGCCAAAGCCGATGCCGCAGCCGCGGTCCCCAAACCTGCTGTCGACGATGCCGTGCAGGATCTGGCCCAAAACGCCGGCTACATCTGCTCGTCGTGCGGCGCCGAGCTGGTCTCGGACGGCACCGTCGCCGTTACCACCTGCCCATACTGCGGCAACTCCGCCGTGGCGCCCGGCCAGCTCTCGGGCGACTTCTCACCCGACCTGGTGATTCCGTTTAAGCTCGGGCGCGATGATGTCATGGCAGCACTCAAAGAGCATTACAAGGGCAAAATCCTGCTGCCCAAGAGCTTTGTCACCGGCAACCACATCGACGAGGTCCAAGGCGTTTACGTGCCGTTTTGGCTCTACGGCGCCCGCGTGGGCGGCGAAGTGCACTTCGATGCGACCAACGAGACCGTGACCGAGGAATCCGACCGCACCGTCACGACCACCGACCACTACGACGCCTACCGTAAGGGCAAAATCTCGTTTGAGCGCGTGCCCGTCGACGGATCGTCCAAGATGCCCGACGGCCATATGGATGCCATCGAGCCGTTTGACTACGATGCGCTGCGCCCGTTCTCGGTCGCGTATATGCCCGGCTACATCGCCAACCGCTACGATGAGGATTGCGAGACCTGCAAGGCGCGCGCCGAGCGTCGTATGGAAGAAAGTACGATTTCGGCCCTGCGCGAGACCGTCGTCGACGAATATGACGATGCCACGGTCGAAAGCAAGCAGCTCGACTACACCTGGGAAGACAGCAACTACGCTCTGTTCCCCGTGTGGATGCTTTCCACCTCGTGGAACGGCAAGAGCTACCTGTTTGCCATGAACGGCCAAACCGGCCGCATGGTCGGCGAGCTTCCCTGCTCCAAGCCCAAGCTCGCCATCGCCTCGGTGCTGTTCTTTGTGATCGGGTTTGTCCTCTCCCAGATTCTCTTTATGGGCGAGAACGCCTTCAATCCGGACTACCTCACCTTTGATGTCGAGGGCATCCTCATCAACATCGTCGCGCCGCTGATCATCGTAATCATCGGAGACGTGCTGCTGGTAGGCCAGCTCAAGACGGCCAACGAGGCCACCCACGCCGATTGCTACTGCGGCGAGCTCGACTTGACCGAGAAGCACGACACCTTCAGCCACACCGAGACCACCGTTGTCATGAAGGACAACAAGGACGATTAGCCATTCTGACCAATACCACCCGGCCTTTGACGAGAAAGGAAGATCACCATGGGACTCTTGAAAGCTGGATTGGGTGCTGCCGGCGGCGTCATGGCCGACCAGTGGAAGGAATATATCTATTGCGAATCGATGCCCGCTGACGTCTTGGCCTGCAAGGGCAGCAAGCGCACCGGCGGCCGCAGCTCCAACACGCGCGGCGAGGACAACGTCATCTCCAACGGCTCCGTCATCGCCGTCAACGACGGCCAGGGCATGCTCGTGGTGCAAAACGGCAAGATCATCGAGGTCGCGCTGGAGCCCGGCGAGTTTGTCTTTGACACCGGCAGCGAGCCGAGCGTCTTTGGCGGCAACCTGGGCGACTCCATCAAGGAGACGTTCGCCAATATCGGCAGCCGTTTTACCTTTGGCGGCGACGCGGGCAAAGACCAGCGCGTCTACTTCATCAACACCAAGGAGATCATCGGCAACAAGTACGGCACCGCCTCGCCTGTGCCCTTCCGCGTGGTCGATAACAACATTGGCCTGGATGTCGACATCTCCGTTCGCTGCAACGGCGAGTATTCGTACCGCATCACCAACCCGCTGCTGTTCTACACCAACGTGTGCGGCAACGTGACCGATAGCTACACGCGCGATAAGATCGACAGCCAGCTTAAGTCCGAGCTGCTCACCGCTCTGCAACCCGCCTTTGCCAAGATCTCGGAGATGGGCATCCGCTACAGCGCTATCCCCGGCCACACCACCGAGCTCGCCCGCGCGCTCAACGAGGTTCTCTCCGCCGACTGGCGCGACCTGCGCGGCGTCGAGATCGTGAGCTTTGGCGTCAACTCCATCGCCGCCTCGCAAGAAGATGAGCAAATGATCAAGGACCTGCAGAAGGCCGCAGTCATGCGCGATCCCACCATGGCAGCCGCCAACATCGCCAGCGCCCAGAGCGATGCGATGCGCGCGGCAGCCGCCAACCCCAACGGCGCGATGGCCGGCTTTATGGGCATGGGCATGGCGGGCGGCATGGGCGGCATGAACGCCAGCCAGCTGTTCGCCGCCGGCCAGGCACAGCAGCAGGCCGCCCCACAGCCGGCTCCGGCACCCGCCCCCGCACCGACTCCTGCCGCTGCCCCCGCGGCCGGCGCATGGACCTGCAGCTGCGGTGCCACCAACACCGGCAAGTTCTGCCCCGAATGCGGCAGTCCCGCACCCGCCCCGGCACCGACCAAGTGGTTCTGCCCCAACTGCGGCAGCGAAAACGGCGGCAAGTTCTGCAGCAACTGCGGAACGCCTAGGCCCTAACCCCTCTATCTGGTAATTGGCGGGGGGTCCGCCACCCCCGCATTTGCTTCTATGGGTTTCGTTCGATAAAGGAGGACACCATGAAGACAACGTTCAAAAAGTCCGTACTCGCATTTCTGACATGCGTCCTGGCGCTCGCCTTTGCCCTGACGGGCTGCAGCGGCGGCGGCAAGGACCCCAAGGCCAACTTCGTCGGCAGCTGGGAACTCTCGGGTGGAACCCTGGAGGGCGAAGAGCTCACCGATGAGTACATGGATATGCTCAAGGAGTGGGGCCTCAACTGTATCCTGATCCTCGACGAAGACGGCACGGGCGTCCTCGACATGTTCCTTGAGGTCGCCGACCTGAAATGGGAGGCCAAGGACGCCACCACTGCAACCATCACCGCCGACGGCGATTCGCAGGACATGAAACTCAAGGACGGCAAGCTCGTCCTCGAGGTGGAAGGCGACAAGCTTATCTTTACGAAGTCCGACAAGGATCTGTCCGGTACGATAAAAAAGGATCGCGAGGCGGCCGAGAAGGAAGAGGAGATCGATGAGGCCGTCGAAGACGACGACGTCCAGAGCGTCGAAATCTCCCCCGCCGTCACCGTCGCCGATGACGATCTGTGCACCATCACCATCACCGAGAAGTTCAAGGACGAATGGGGCGACATCGGCTTTGTCGTCAACATCACCAACAAGAGCGACAAGGACCTGACCTTCTACGCTCCCTCCGGCAAGACCAACGTCAACGGCACCATGAAGGAACCCTGGTTCTCGGCTAACCTGATGCCCGGCACCAACGCCACCGAGGAATTCACGTTCTCGAGCGGCGAGCTTGACAGCCTTGACGACCTGGTCAACACGACCATCGGCATCGACGCCTACCTGACCGATTCCTACGAGGACGTCGCCTCCTACACCGCAACCATCGCGTAGCGGCACGTAACATCAGCCGCGGATTGGCGGACGCATCCGCGCACTTGCCAGGCGGGGCCGCAGGAGTTGATCCTGCGGCCCCGTCGTTTTTATGCCGACAGCACAGCCGCACAAGCAGGCCGACCGTCGTTTTCTGATGCAAAACGGCGGGCGGCCTATCTTTACGGCGCCGGAACACGGCGAGCGCGTCGATTACGGGCGCTCCATGTTGGGGACGATGCTGCCCTCCGTTACCGCGCGCACGGCAAGACGCATGATGTTGTCGTAGCCGGTCTTGCTCAGAATCTCCGAGATGCGACGCTTGATGGTACCCTCACTCATAAACAGCTCGGCCGCGATCTCGCGGCGGCTTTTGCCCTCGCAGGCAAGGCGCAAAATCGACAGCTCGACATCGTCGAGTGCCGCCGTGCCCGAAAAAATGCTTTCGGGCGGCTTGGGAAACGTGCAGTAGCCCGCCAGCGTGGAGCGCATCACGGCGAACAGCTCGTCGATACCGACGTTCTTGTACACAAAGCTATCGACGCCCGCCTCGCGAGCCTGATCGACAAAGGTGATCTCGGGCATGCCTGTCATGATGATGACGCGGCACTCGGGCAGCTGCTCCTTGATGCGCGCCGCCGCCACGATGCCGTTTGAATCGTGTTCGGTGCACACGTCCATCAATATCATGTCCGGGCGCTCCTTGAGCGCGACACCCAAGGCCTCGGAGGCATCGGCGATCGCGGCGACGACGGTCATATCGGGCTGGTCGCCAACGGAGCGCGCCAGGCTTTCACGCAGAATGGCCTGATCTTCGACAATTAACACGCGGATCATGAACTTCTCCTTTGGACCGTGGCGTTGGGGCTCAGCGGGATGGACACCGCAAGCGTAAAGGGCTGGGCGGCGTGGACTTCCAGGCCGCCGCCCAAATCTTGCGCGACATGCCTCATACCTGGGATACCCGTTCCCTCGCGATACGATACGGGGGCCGGGGGCCCGTCGTTAGAAATCGTCATGCGCGCGACGGCGCTAGCATTCGTCCCCTCCTGCCACAGGCGCACGTGGACCTGATGCGCCTGCGCATGCCTGGTAGCATTGGTCGAGGCCTCGCGGATAATCTGCAAAAATGCGGCGGCGACACACGCGTCCTCAGGCAGCGCACCCTCAACATCGATCTGCACACTCACCAAGCCAAAGGCGTGGACGATATCGCTCAGCTGCTCTGCAGGCTCGCTGGCACCGCCACTGCGCAAATCGGCGGCGATTGAGCGCAGTAACGGGTCAATCTGCTCGAGCGACTCATCATCCAGACGTCCCTCCTCCAAATAGCGATGAAGAATGGACAGGCGCTGGCCGATCACATCGTGAACGCGGGCACGCATACGTAGGTAGGCCGCATTGTCGGCAACCTTTTTGGCTTCTTCGATCTGGGCCTGGAGCTCTTGGCCAGCACGCTCAAGCAGGTGGTTGGCTTGCGCCAGACGGTCGTAGGCGTGTGCGTATTCCGTCACGTCCAGGCCGACGACGCGCTCGAACGGACGGCTCGAGACCGTAACGGAGTCACGCACGAACAGACGAATCTCGGAAGGAGAGATCTCGACCACGGCGCGATCCCTACCAAAGCGATCAAGGTCGATATGGGCGCGATTAGCGCTGCTTTCGGGCATTTGCATGCTCAGTTTGCGCAGGTCGTTCCATGTGCTGCTCATGTCGCCCAGGTCGGTGGGCATATGGAGCTCTACGAGGTTTTTGCGCATGCAGCGGTTCATGAGCAGCGGACGGCCCCTCGGGTCTAGATACAGGATGCCCACGGGAATCACGTTGATGGTCTCGATCGTCGAGAACAAGGTGATATCCTCTTGGCGGTTACGGACGTCCATCAAGAGCGCCGCGATGGAACGGAACAGGAAGAACGCTCCCTCTGCGATAAGGACAACGGTCCACGCCGAGCCCATGGCAAAAACCACCGGTGGTGTAACGGCGACAACAAGCAACAGCTCGACCAGCATGACGGGACGACGATAGTGCACCATAAGCACCACGCCATAGGCAAAGATTGCGGCATTGAGCCACAACGCTCCGCCCATTGCCCTGGCGCAAACGTCAAGCGGCGCCACCAGATACGAGCCAGACGACGTGAACAAGATGAGCGCCGAAATCATCAGGTGAAGCACAAGACTCGCCTCGTAGGCGCAAATCACCTTGCGGTTATAGGACGAGCGGCGCGATGCGATGAGCGGGACGTGGATCGTCTGCAGACACGCAGCCAGGGCAAAGACAACATCGAGCGCAACGATTTGGGGAAGTATGAGCGAAATCTGCATCGTTACTCACCCGCCCTCGGCATCAAGACGATCATGCGCAGCTGACCGGACTCGCCCTCAAGGCGGTATGCCACGTTGCGCCCTTGCAAAGCGCTTTCGAGCTCTTGCGCAGCGGGCGTCTGCGAAAGATCTTCATCATCGTTGGAAAAAAGTGTGGCGCGCAGCTCGACGCTGCATCGGTCATGGTCGCCCAAGTGATACATAAGTGCCGGATGATCGGTGGTGTAGGCAAAAAACGCAAAGTCATACACGCAGTCGTACAGCGCGCTTACCGTACTGGCGTGCATCGGGCGCCGTATGGCAATAATCGAGGCGCAATCGACATCGATCGTGCGCAGGTCGCTTGCGAGCTCGTTGGCAATGAGCTGAATGCGGTCGCGGTCAAAACCGCTCTCCCCGTGCCGTGCCAACGTGAGCGACCCCTTCCGTTTGCAATAGGCAACGAGCATCTTGGCGCGCTGCAGCATGCGGTAACGCTCGCGCGAAGATTCCTCGTCAGTCAACGGCGGCAGCGAGCTCAACAAGTCGTACATCTCTTCGAGCGCGCGGGCAAGCGCCTGGTCCACGTCTTGGACTAGCAAGGTCTCGGCCTCTTGATCTGCCAAATGTGTCTTAAGGTCGTAGTCGGCGGCAAGCAGCTCGTTTTGGCGTTGCAGCTCCATGCGACGATGTGCCAGTTCGCGATTGAGCTCGTTGAGCTCCGATACGTCTTGGGCAAGCAGGGCCGATCCCCCCAGCAGCGGAAAAGCACGATACATCACATCGGGATCGGACGCCACGGTAAAGGCATGGGCGCGGGCGTGCTCCTGGTTCCGCAACTCCTCGCGCACGCCTACCGGCATTGGCTTTGACACCGGCGTGGCATAGACCTCCTGCAGGTCGCGCGTTAGAACTTTGAGGTCAAGCGGCAAGGTGTCGAAGATGCCGGCGATATCGTGGTACGACGGAATGACACCGCAATCGAGACAGATTTCCATCGCCACCACGCACATGATGCAATAGACGAGCGAAAAGTTGAGCCTCCATGCCCAGGGCACGCGCAGAGCATATGAGATGGCAAAGAATGCGCCGCCCAGCAGCACGAGCGCCGCCATGCCCGAGAAACGTTGGATGCGAAAGGACGAGGACCGACCAACCAGGATAAAAAAGGCCACGAAGTTAAAGGCCGTCCACACGAGGAAGGCGAAATAACCCCGGCCGTACGTGTAATCGTTGCTCCAGGTGTCGCTTGTACGGTCAAAGCGGAAGACCTGCTGGTGAAAATCGTTGGTGAGCACAAATCCGATAAGCAGGATGGCCACAATCCACAGCGCAGCACGGTAGCGGCGACCCAGGCGGCGTTGCTCCAGGCCCGCAAGGCGCAGGCCGCAGAGCTGGTAGAGCAGCGGAATGAGCGTCATGGGCACGTAGTACAGGTACCACAGCAAGGTGGCATAGAACGGCGTGTACGACTTGTACTTGAGAATGACCTCGATCATCCACAGGGCACAGATGCTGGCGATGGCAACAAGGCGGCGGCGCAACACATAGTCCAAACAACGCAGATAGACCAACACGCCCCAAATCGAAAATACAATTGCGGCGACAAGCAGCGGGAGAGGGCTCGAATGGGTGAGCCCATCCACGACCTCTTCGGACACCTCGCTATAGGCGGGCACGGCGTTAGAAAGTTTGGGGTCGAAGGCGAACAGCACCGGCAAGATCGCCAAAAGCATGAGGAACAGCGCGGTGATGGCGCCGGCGATAGCAAAGACGCGGTGACGGTACACCTGATGCGTTATGCCAACAAGGAATCGCGGCATGGCGAAGAGCCTGCCGCCCCTGGGATCCGCAACCGGAACGGTCCGGGCGGCCGCGTGGCCGATATGTCGCTCGCGGGTACTCATAGTCCCTTTAGTGTACCGACAGGCGGGCCCAAAAAGCGGGCCGCATGTCCCAAAATCCGCAGACGGCAAGACGCCCGGCGAGCAATAACTACTCGCCGGGCGCCTTGGTTAGAAGGCTATGAAGTTGAGTGTCTCAGCTTCCTTAGGACAGGTCCTCACCATTAGAAGCAATAACCTTCTTGTACCAGTCGAAGCTCTTCTTTTTGGAACGCTTGAGGGTACCGTTGCCGGCGTCGTCGCGGTCCACATAGATAAAGCCGTAGCGCTTGGACATCTCACCCGTGCCGGCAGACACCAGGTCGATCGGGCCCCAGGTGGTGTAGCCCAGCAGGTCAACGCCGTCCTCGGTCACCGCATCGCGCATCGCGGCGATATGCTGGCGCAGGTAGTCGATACGGTAGTCGTCGTTGATGGAGCCATCCTCCTCGACAACATCCTTGGCGCCCAGACCGTTCTCGACCACAAACAGCGGCTTCTGATAACGGTCGTACAGGTCGTTGAGGGTGATGCGGAAGCCCAGCGGATCGATGGCCCAGCCCCACTGGCTCTCCTGCAGATAGGGGTTCTTGGCGCCGGCGAAGGCGTTACCCTGGGTGCGCTCGACATCGGGGTTATCGGCACCGGCAGAGCAGCGGGTGCTGTAATAGCTAAAGCTGATGAAGTCGACGGTGTTAGCGGCCAGGATCTCGCGGTCCTCGTCCGTCATGCCCACATCGATGCCTAGACGCTCGAGCTTCTTGACGGCATATGCCGGGTAGTAGCCGCGGCTCTGGACGTCGACGAAGAAGTAGTTGTCCTGGTTATCGAGCTGCGCCTGGCGCACGTCGCCCGGACGGCAGCTGTAGGGGTAGTAGCTACCCGCGGCGAGCATGCAGCCGATCTTGATCTCGGGGTCGATCTCGTGGGCGATCTTGGTTGCCCAAGCGCTGGCGACGAGCTCGTTGTGGGCGGCCAGGTACTCGACGGCCTCCTTGTTCTCGCCCTCCTCAAAGACCAGACCGGCACCCATAAACGGCAGGTGCAAGATCATATTGATCTCGTTGAAGGTGAGCCAGTACTTCACCAGCCCCTTGTAGCGGGTAAAGATCGTGGTCGCGAGGTTCTTGTAGAAGTCGATGAGCTTGCGGTTGCGCCAGCCGCCGTACTCCTTGATGAGGTGAATCGGGCAATCGAAGTGCGTGATGGTCACGAGCGGCTCGATGCCGTGCGCCTGACACTCGCGGAATACGTCCTCGTAGAAGGCCAGGCCAGCCTCGTTGGGCTCGGTCTCGTCGCCGTTGGGGAAGATGCGGGTCCAAGCCAGGCTCATACGGAAGGTCTTAAAGCCCATCTCGGCAAAGAGAGCGATGTCCTCTTTGTAGTGGTGATAGAAATCGATGCCGGTCTGCGCGGGATAGTAATAGCCGTCCTCGAAGTCGAGCATTTTACGCTGGCCGGAGACCACCGCATAGCGCTCGGGGCCGTGCGGAGCCACGTCCACGTTGGCCAGGCCGCGGCCGTCCACGTCGTAGGCACCCTCGCACTGGTTGGCAGCCGTTGCGCCGCCCCACAGGAAGTCATTACGGAAAGCCATGTATCAATCCTTTCGCACGCTGTTGTCATAGGCTCAGTATCTCTATAAACGGCACGTCGCTCAACGGCAACGGCGCAGGTCGACACTTCTTTTCGCTCCCGCATATCGGCAGACGGTGCGCTCCTGACACTTTTTGATACCTCGCGTGCACGAAAAAGCACCCGCCCACACGCCGCGAACGTCAAGTGAGTAGACTTTTTGGCAAAACTCAACCAGACCCGCCTTTGACGCCATCAAAACCGCAGGTAGCTTACCTGGCATGTTCCGGCGTGGTCAGACTAAGCCAAAAAGTCTACTCACTTGCAAAAAAGGGCGCCTCCACAACAGCGAAGGCGCCCTCGGGTGGCAGACCATTTGACTGAATAGGAAAGAAAGGAAAAAATAGGAAAGAAAGGAAAGGAGACTTATGACTGAAACCATCTTCTCCCCCTCATTTGGAAATCGCCCATCCTATCTCGTCGGGCGCGAAACTGTAATTTCGACATTCATATCCGGCCTTGAGCAGGAACCGGGCAATCGCGACCGAGCCATGCTCATGCTTGGACAGCGAGGCAGCGGCAAGACAGTTCTTCTGTGGGAACTTGCCGACCGCGCACGCAAGCTCGGCTTTGTTGTCGCCACGCCTACCGTAGCCTCCGAGGATATGCTCGAGCGCATTGTCGAGAAAATCCAAGAAGCAGGCAAACCTTACGTCAACAAACGCCGCCTTCCCAAACTCGCGAGCGGCAGCCTAAGTGTTTTCGGGCTCTCGGCAGGCCTCGAGTTCACACGAGACGTGCAGGAGACCAAGAGCTTTCAGTTCAAGCTCACGCAGCTCGCGCGCAAACTGACCGAGCAGGGGCACGGCATCCTCATCCTCATCGACGAGCTCCAAGCAAATTCACCCGAGATCAGACAGCTCGTCACCGCCTATCAAGAGCTGGTCGGCGAACGACTCAACGTCGCGCTCGTCATGGCGGGCCTTCCGGGAGCCGTCTGCGCAACACTCAATGACCGTGTGCTGACATTTCTCAACCGCGCTCGAAAGGTCACGCTCGAGCCACTTTCGGTCGGAGATGTCGATACCTATTACCAGCGGGCTTTCGATGAGCTCGGCCTTGATATTCCAAGCGATCTTCGCCTCCGTGCCGCTCGCGCAACCCAAGGCTCGCCCTATATGCTGCAACTCATCGGCTATAACATCGCCAATCGCTGCAGGACAGGCGAACGTGCGACGCAAGGGTTAATCGACGGAGCCATCGAGGCGTCGAAAGTCGATTTCGAAAACGATGTGTGCGAAACGACGCTCGCCGCGCTGTCAGACCAAGACGTCGCGTTTCTCTCCGCAATGACTGATGACGAAGACGCTGTGTCTCGCATTTCTGATGTTGCGAAGCGCATGTCAGTCACACCCGACTATGCGCAAAAGTATCGCCGGCGCCTCATCGACGCCGGCGTTATCGAGCAGGCGCGCCGCGGCTACGTGCGCTTCGCCGTCCCCTATATGGCCGATTACCTGCGCAGCCAGCTCTAGGCAACCACCGCAAAGGGGACAGGCACCTTTGTGGTGGGTTGGGCCCGCTTGTCTCGATCTGTAACAGTTAGGCCGTCAAAACCGGGCTTGGCGTTACAGATTGAGATTGTTCGGGCGGCCCCCGTGGTTCGTCTTGATCTGTAACAGATAGAGACGATTTAGCGCGCCAACTGTTACAGATTGAGACGGAAGACCCTAGTCCACGGTGATGTCGAGGTTCTTGCCGACGAGACCTACGTAGCCGCCCTCGGCAGCCTTGGGACTATCTGCGTGGCAGAGAACCCACTTGTCGGCCTTCCAGTAGCAGTAGCTATCACCGGCCGCGGGCATGTCGGCCGCAGCCTCGGGGCGCGGACCGTTGGTGCCGGCGGGCAGCGCAACCATCACCTGGAAGCCACCGTCGTCGACCATGCACGGCGTGTAGTGCAACGTGGTGGCGTAGACCTCGACGAGCGTGCCGGCGGGCGCGCGGAACGCCTTGACCTGCGCGGTGTCGAGCTTGCCGTCGACAATCTGCTCACGCTTGGCGAGCAGCAGAATAAAGTCGCGAGCACCCAGGTTGAACTCGCTCGCACGGTGATACTCCAAGCAGTTGAGCTTCGTGTTGTGGCCGTTGCACCAGCCCAGCTGGAACGGACGGCCGCCATACATGAGCAGGCCGAGCGCATCGGCGCCCTCGACCTGCTCCAGCTCAGGCGCGGAGGCCACGTACTTGCTGCCCTCGGGGATGGGCGTTGCGGAGAGCGCCTCGACGAGCGGGGCGGTCAGGCTGGACGGGACGTCATCCCACACGCGGCCATAGGGTTTGAATTCGGGGTCGGTAACAGAGTAGATATGCATGTTCGCTCCTGTTCGTTTGTGTGATATTACGAACATTCTAGAACAATCACGCGCGGTTTTAAACGTCCGCCATGTCCGCTCAACAAAAAGGCACCCCCGCATAAGCGAAGGCGCCCAGTGAACTCATTTTGAGCGACGAAACCTTTACGCCTGCTGATAGTGCAGGTGTGCCTCATCGATATCGATCAGATCGCGGTCGAGATAGCGACGCGCGAGCCAATTTGCCATAGGGAGATTCTGGTCCAGGTAGTTACCGCACTCTTCGGGAGCGGCACCGGGGACATCGCCCTCGAAGCCAGCAACAAACTCGAACAACTCGCGCACGAGCGGCAAGATCTCCTCACTCGTCACCTCGCCAAACACAACCAGGTAAAAGCCCGTGCGGCAGCCCATAGGGCCAAAGTAGACAATACGGCTCGACCACTCGGCATGGTTGCGAAGGAACGTCGCGCCCAGATGCTCGATGGTGTGGCACTCGGCCGTGTTCATAACCGGTTCTTTGTTGGGCGTGGTCAAGCGCAGGTCAAAGGTGGTGACGGCGGCACCGGTCGCCGGATCGCGGTCGACGCGGCTCACATACACGCCGGGCTCAAGCAGCAGATGGTCAACGGAAAAACTCGCGATGCGCTCCATGGCAGATCCTCTCGGTAGTCAATTTGGGACAGGGCTCTTTTAGCTGGTCGCAACAATCCCACCCATCATAGCAGTCAAAAAAGCCCCGTCCCAAATGACTACTTTGGGACGGGGCGCCGCGCAGCCGATAATATCGACCGTTCAGCATCTAGTTTTCTGACCCCTCACCTATTGATGCTGCGTCGTCCGCAATGCAGAGCGTGCGAGCAGCTCAACAGCCAAAAACCCGGCAGCGACTGTAATCGCCACCAGACCAATAGATGGCCTGCACTTACAGCACCTGCAAACAAGTTGCGACGGCACCGTAGATATTGGCGTCGTTACCCAGCTGCGCCGGGACCACGTGCGGACGAGGCATATCTTTCAGAAAACCAGTGTAGTGCGCCATGACGTCATCCATCTTACGGTCGAGCGCCTCGAACAGCGCGGGATGGCAGCTGATGCCACCACCAATCGCGAAGACTGCCAGGTCGATGACGCACTGCAGATTCACAAGCACACGATCAAACAGCTCAGCATAGGCATCCAATCCGCGCTGCACGGCGGCGACTTCGGACGCGCTCCCATGCTCCAGTAGCTCGAAGATCCGTCGGCCATCGAGGGCCTCCAGTTCAGCTTCATCCGAAATGCCAAGTTCGACTGCCACGAGATTCTGCAGGCCGTGCCATCCGCTCGAAGTCGCGAACGTATCACGATGATCAAGCGGTTCGCTTACGTTGTTGGACAGGAAGCTGAACTCGCCCGCGAAGCCGCCCGCACCTGTCAGCACCCGGCCGTCAACCACGATGCCTCCGCCGATGCCCGTACCGATTACCGCCACGCAACCCACGTCCACGCCGCGCAACGCGCCGGCAGCGTACTCGCCAAGCGCACAGCTTTTGCCGTCGTTGACAACGGTCACGGGCAGCCCCAGCCGTTCGCGCAGCGCTCGGCCAAGCGGAAACCCGTCCATGTACGGCAGCGCACCACCGCGATGGATCGTCCCGTCTGGATCGACCTCGTAACCGAAGATGCCACCTGGGGCCGAGATGCCCACGCCTACAACCTGTCCGCGATACGGCCCTACGAGTGCCGCGAGCGCGTCGACCAGCTGATCGGCCGAGACGAACGCCGTCGGAATCGAACCACGGTCACCAAACTCGTAGTTCTCATTCACAATCGCCCATTTGACGCTCGTTCCGCCGATATCAATTCCAAACAGCTGCCTCATGGCCGCTCCCCTCTCGCTCAATGCGTCTACATGCTCGCAGGCTCTTCCATAAAGGCCATGAGCCTGCGGTTGAGCAGACGACCCCAAAACGTGCAGATACCGCCCGCCAGGAGCGCGGCGGCTACGGTGCCGATACCGATGCCCACCGCAGCACCCGTACGCACAAGCCCGTAGACCAGTGAGATGCCCACACAGCTCCCGTCAAAGAAATACTTCGCCTTACCAAATTCACAGTGAAACACCTGGGAGAGCGTCTGCACCATGCCGTCGGGCGCAACGGGAACGAGCCGCGCGGAGACGATCGGCGTCACGCCGAGCGCTGTGAACGATACGGCGATGACCAGCATGACCAGGCCATCGATGAGTCCCGTTACGGTAAATGGAAACAGCCAGATATCCAGCACGTCGATGAAAACGCTAAACAGCAGACTGACGGGTATCTGCAAGAGAATCTTGACATCCGGGTAGCGCACCAGGAGAAGCTGGGCAACCACGAATACGCAATACACGATAAACGATGCCGTACCGAGGCTCAAACCCTCGATGATATACATCAGGTACGGCACCGTACTCATGGGCGCTACACCAAGTCCCGTGCGTGCATTCATTACAACGCCGCAGCTCAGGAATAGAATCCCACATACGTAGACCATCATTCGACGCGTTGGACTCTACCGCATCACATCACTCTCTCGTTCGCATCTTCACCTATCGGCACGAATAGCGCTCCGTAACATCGCCCCAAGGCGTCACTCGTACGCAATCGTCGCCTCGACGGCATGGCGCCAGCCGGCGATCTTTTTGGCGCGTTCGTCAGCGGGCATCGACGGCTCCACGATGCCGCGGGCGCCGTAGACATCGACGACATCGCGCGTGTACGTGCCCAGCGCGATGCCGCAGGCCCAGGCCGCACCCAGGCCGCTCATCTCGTCGTTGCTCGCGATGCGGATGGGCGAGCCAACCAAGTCGCTCTCAAACTGCATCAGGTACGCGTCGCGCGTGGGACCGCCGTCAACACGAAGCTCGGCCAACGTTGCACCCGAATCCTCGACCATCGCATCGATCACGTCAAAGATCTGATAGGCGATCGACTCGTCGGCGGCCTTCACGAACTCCGCGCGACCCGTGGTGCGCGTCATGCCAAAGACGCAGCCCTCGGCGTCACTCGCCCAGTGCGGCGCGCCCAAACCGGTAAACGCCGGCACAAAGTAGACGCGGCTCGCCGGATTGGCGGCGTAACACAGGTCGGTAACTTCCTCGGGGTTATTGATGAGTTCCAGATCGTCGCGCAGCCACGTCTTGACGGCGCCGGCGTAGCTCACGTTGCCCTCGAGCACGTACTCGGCCACGCCGTCCATACGCCATGCGAGCGAGCTCGAAAGCCCGTGCGAGCTGGCAACGAACTCGTCGCCGACGTTCATCATGACCGAGCTGCCGGTGCCATAGGTCGCCTTGGCCATACCGCGGCTGTGGCAGCCCTGCGCAAACAAGGCCGCGTGGCTGTCGCCGAGCACGCCGTGAATGGGCACGGGTGCCGGCAAAAAGCCGCCCAGGTCCGTCATGCCGAACAGGCCATCGGAATCGGTCACCTGCGGCAGGCAGGCCACATCGACGCCAAAGGCCTCGCACACCGGCTCGCTCCAGCAGCCACGGCGCAGGTCAAAGAGCTGCGTGCGGCTGGCGTTGGACCAGTCGCAGCGAAACTCCGTGCCGCCCGTGAGCGTCCAGACCACCCAGGCATCGATGGTGCCCAGGCACAGCTCGCCTGCCGCCGCAGCCTCGGCAGCAGCGGGAACGTTCGCGAGGATCCAGGCCATCTTGCCCGCCGGGTAGTAGGGCGAGAGCACCAGACCCGTCGTGTCGCGCACCAGCTCGGCCACACCCCCGCGCGCGGCCAGCTTGTCGCACAGCTCGCGGGCGCGGGCGCACTGCCACACTACGGCGTCGCACAGCGGCTCGCCCGTCGCGCGGTTCCAGGCAACGGTGGTCTCGCGCTGGTTGGAGATGCCAATGCCGGCAACGTCGGCCGGATCGACCCCGGTCTCCTCCACCACGGCACGCGCCACGGCCAACACATTGGCGGCGATCTCGACCGGATCATGGCTCACCCAGCCGGCCTCGTTGACAATCTGGCGATGCGAGCGATCGGCACGATGAATCAAATGGCCGCCCTCGTCCACCAGCAGTGCCTTGGTGCCCTGCGTGGATTGATCGATTCCGATGATGTATTTGCTCATGTACTCTCCCATTCCTTCCGCCAAATCAAAGACGACTGGCGGCCGCGCAGCGTCTGTATCTACTAGTTGCCGAGGAACTCGGCGACGGTCTGCGCAATTCCGGCACCCGTCAGGCCGTAGTGTGCAAAGACCTCGGGGCTCGTGCCGGTGATGACCGGTGCGTCGGGCAGGGAGAGGCACTTGACCGGACGGGGGCAATGCTCGCCCACCACCTGCGCGACCATAGAGCCCAGGCCGCCGAAGGGGCTGTGCTCCTCGACCGTCACGACGGCGCGCGTGGCACCGGCAGCCTCAATCACGGCCTCGGCGTCAAGCGGCTTGACGCAATACATGTCGAGCACCGTTGCCGAGATGCCCTGCTCGGCCAGCAGGTCGGCAGCGTCCACGGCATGGCGGACCATCTCGCCGGTGGCGACGAGCGTCACATCGGTGCCGCGACGCACCCAGGTGGCGCGATCCATCTGGAACGGGCACTCGTCCTCGGTGTACACGTCCTCGACCGGGTTGCGGCCCACGCGAATGTAGGCCGGCTTGTTGTCGGCGACCAGGGCCCGCACGAGCTCGGCGGTCTGGAAGCGGTCGCTCGGCAG
This sequence comes from Collinsella sp. SGI.095, assembly GCF_050314535.1. NCBI lineage: Bacteria > Bacillati > Actinomycetota > Coriobacteriia > Coriobacteriales > Coriobacteriaceae > Collinsella > Collinsella sp. SGI.095. Next base: position 149,105 of record NZ_JBNPNG010000003.1, on the reverse strand, counting down.
ATACACGCGCATGTTGGGAATCGCACTCATGGCGGCGATATCCTGCGCGGAGTGATGGCTCATGCCCAAGGCGCCATAGGACACGCCGCCAGAGATGCCGATGAGCTTGACGTTGGTGTTGGAGTACGAGACATCAACCTTGCACTGCTCATACGAGCGCGTGGTCACAAAGGACGCCGGCGAGGCGGCCCAGGCCTTCTTGCCGCACGAAGCCATGCCGGCGGCGATGCTCACCAGGTCCTGCTCGGCAATGCCGACCTCGACGGACTGTTGGGGATACTGATCAAAGAACGGCGTGAGCGATGCGGAGCCGCGGGAGTCGGAGCATAGGACGACGATGTCCTTATCGGTCTTCGCGGCCTCGAGCAGCGTGTCGCAGATAACCTTGCGATTGGCGATCTTGTTAGCCATTGACGGCCTCCTTATGGGCAGCGAAATCGGCGATGATCTGAGCATATTCCTCATCATTGGGCAGGTGATGGTGCCAGGCGGCCTTGTCCTCCATGACGGGCGAGCCATAGCCCTTCACCGTGTTGAGGATGATGACCGTGGGCTTGCCGCAGGTCTCGGCCGCAAGCGTCAGCGCGGCGTCGATGGCCCGGACGTCGTTGCCCGGAATGGAGAGCACGTTCCAACCGAAGGCGGCCCAGCGCTCCTCCTGCGAGTCCTGCTTCATAACATCCTCGGTGCTGCCGCTGATCTGCAGGCGGTTGCGGTCCACGAGTGCGCACAGGTTATCGAGCTGGTAGTTGCCGCCGCTCATGGCGCCCTCCCAGACCGATCCCTCGGCAAGTTCCCCGTCGCCCATGATGGTGTAGACGCGGTAGTCGCGGCCGTCCATCTTGCCGGCGAGCGCCATGCCCACGGCCACCGGCAGGCCGTGACCCAGCGAGCCCGAGTTCATCTCGATGCCCTTGAGCTTGTTGTTGGGGTGGCCGATGTAGGGGCTGCCGAACTTGGAGAAGCGGGCCTTGACGTCATCGAGGTCAAGATAGCCCTCGTGGCAGAGCACCGCGTAGTAGGCTTCCATGGCGTGGCCCTTGGAGAGCACGAAGCGGTCGCGGTTGGGATCGTCGACGGTCTCGGGCGAGATGTTGAGGTGGTTGGCATAGAGGGTCATGAGGGCGTCGATCACCGACATGTCACCGCCGATGTGGCCGCCAGCGCCAGCCATGATGATATCGACGCAATCGCGGCGAAGGTCCCAACGCAGGGACTCAAGCTCTTCGATAGTTGCCATTTCTACTCTCCTCGCAGGTAGGCTTTAACGTCTTCTTCGATGGGGTCGTACAGGTCGGGTTGGATGCCGATATACTTGCACGCCTCGTAGAGCACCGGCACCACGTTGGCGTGAATAGCGACGCAGTGGTGGATGTAGGGACCCTCGACGATCTTGGCCTCGAGGCGCTTGAGGTTGTCGACCTCGACCCATAGGTAGGTGCCCATGCCGGCCGGGCCGTCGATGCCGCGGGCGTTACCCAGCAGCAGCGAGTACTCGCCGTTGTCGCCGTCAAAGCGGGCAAGGGTGAGGTCGCCATGCTTGGCCTCGGCCGTCAGCGCGCCGGGGTGATCGAAAGCCAGCGGATAGGTGAGCTTGGGCTTGACGGCCGCGCAGCTGCAGGGCCAGGGGCCGCAGTGCTGCAGCAGCTCGCCGTTCTCGTTATCGGGATGGCGCACGGTCCAGTCGGCGAACATGCCGCGGTGACGGCCCAGGTCGGCGGCCTCGACCATCAACGCGGTGATGGCGCCGTGGATATCGGTCTCGCATACGATAGGAATGCCCATCTCGTTGAGGATGGCGTTGGCGGAGCAGGGCATAATGCCCAGCTCGTCCTGCAGAGCGTTCCAGCACTGAATGGCGCCGGCGTTGCAACCGTACTTATCGACCAGGCGCTTCATGGCGATGGCAAGACCGGCGACCGCGGGAACCTTATCCTCGGGGATGCAGATCTCAAAGCTGTCGTTGATGTGGGCAAGCATGGTAGCCATGGCCTGCTCGTCGGCCTGGGCGTCGCGCACGGCCTGGACAAGCTCGGTCATGGGAATGGGCGAAAGCTGGATGTTGAACTTCTCGAGCAGCTCGCCCTCGTTGCACATGGTCGACCAGAAGTCGAACGGACGGGTGGCCATCTGCAGGATGCGGGTGTGCTTGAAGGTCTTGACCACGTTGCACACGGCCAAGAAGTCCCAAACGCCGCGCTCGAACTCGGGATCGGTCAGGCGGCAGTTGGTCATGTAGGTGAAGGGAACCTGGAAGCGGCGCAGGACCTTGCCGGTGGCGAACAGGCCGCACTGGCTATCGCGCAGGCGGGTGCCGTCGGGCTCGGGGCGCTCGTCGCGCGGGCCCCACAGCAGCACGGGTAGGCCGAGCTCGCGGGCAAGGCGAGCGCAAACGTACTCGGTGCCAAAGTTGGCGTGGCACAGCATAATGCCATCGACGCCCTCGGCGCGGAACTTCTTGACGATAGGCTCAATGTGGCTGTCGTCGAACAGCAGGCCCTCGTCATTGATGTCGTCGATATCCACGATGTCGACGCCGATCTCGCGCAGGCGATCAGCCGTCAGGCCGCGATACTTAATTGCGTCCGGCGCGCTAAAGATACTGCGGCGCGTGGGCACAAAACCGAGCTTGATCTTGTCCATGTACGTCCTCCCCTAATCACATGTTCAGTAAACAGACGCATGTTTCGTTTTGTTCTGTTTACTAAATTTTTACTCCAGTGTTTAGAAGTTTAACGCGAAATACCCGTGGGCGGTAGAGAAATCAGCCTAAACGGTATGTAAACAAACTGAACATACAAGGGCAACAAAAAGAGGGCCCCGAAGGACCCCTTATGGATGACGTTATTTTTCTGCCTTAGCGAGCTTTGCCGCCCTGCGGCCCGGCGTTGCCTTTGCCTAGATCTCACGCACGCTCTGACGCTCGACAAAATAGGTCGATACGGCTGTCTTGCAGGTATAGCTCTTGGGATTGCGGATGTTGCCCACCAGGCGGCGCACCGCGATCTCGCCCACCTCGTGCTTGGGAACGTGCACCGTGGTGAGCGGCGGGTTGGAGAAGGCGCCCAGAGATAGGTCGTCAAAGCCGATGATCGAGACATCCTCGGGCACGCGAATACCGTGCTCGTTGAGCGCGCGCATGGCACCCACGGCGAGCACGTCGTTTTCGGCAAAGAAAGCCGTCGGCAGGTCGTCGCGCGAGACGCTGTCGAGCCATGCGCCCATGTCGCGATAGGCGCCCTCGAGCGTGGTGCCCAGCGCAACGCGCCATGTCGGGTTGGCCTCAAGGTCTGCGTCCTCAAGCGCTTGGCGATAGCCGCGCTCGCGATCCTTAAAGTTGCGGATGCGAAGGTCGCCTGCCAGATAGCCGATCTGCCTGTGACCTTTCTCGATGAGGTGATCCACGGCGCGCAGCACCGAGTCGGTGTTGGCAATGACCACGGCATCGAAGTACTGACGATCGCTCCAGCCATCGAGCACGATCAGGTGGGCGGCAGCGTTGGCAAACAGGGCGTAGTCTTCCTCGCCCAGCTCGGTGCCCATCAGCACGATAGCGGCGGACGGATCGGCGATCAGGCCCTCGACCTGCGGACGCACGGCGTCCAAGTCGCTAAAGTCGAGCGAGACAAAGCTCGTGCTCATGCCGTGACGACGCGCCTGGCGCTCCACGCCCTCGATAACCGCGGGATGGAAGGTGCTCTCGTCCAGAATGGCGCCCGTCTTGCGCGCGAGCACAAACTGAATGCTCTCGAGCTGCGTCGACTGCTGATAGCCAAGCGATTGCGCGCACTCCAGGATGACCTTGGCGGTCTCTTCACTCACGCTGCGCTTGCGGTTGAGCGCGTTGGACACGGTCGCAGGCGAAAAACCGGTGATGCGGCTGATCTCGCGAACACTTGCTTTGGCCATTGTTCCCCCTAGCAACGGCCGTGGCGGAGCATCGCAACTTGATGACTCGACAACTAAACGACCGCAAATTCAATCTAAACAGAGTAGTAAATGTTTATGAGCTAGTTTAGCCTGTTGTCAAGCGAAGTGGCACGACTATTCCCCCAACGGGCACATTTACTCGGTAGCTAAAAAAGCCCCGTCCCAAATTGACTACATGGGGCGGGGCACGGAAATCATCTAGCCCAGGACGCGGGCCATGCGCGTCTTGAACTCGGAAAGGAAGCGCGGGGCATCCACGGTCAGCGCCACAAGCGCGCTCTTGTCCGGATCGGACAGGCGATGCTCGTCGCAAATGGTGCGGCCGCGATACTCGCCCAGCAGATCAACACGCAGATTGCAGCCGAGCGCACCCACGAGCGTGGGGTCGATCGCCACGGCGACGGCCAGCGGATCGTGCAGCGCACAACCACCCAGGTAGGGTGCGTTCATCTCGTACGAGCCAATGTAGTGCTCGACCATGCTCGCAAACGCACAGCCCGCCATGGTGCCCAAGCCCGTCCATCCGGCAATGTCGCGACGCGTGAGCACCACGCGATGCGTCACATCCAGGCCCACCATAGTGAGCTTGCGGCCCGAGCGCAGCACGGCATCGGCCGCCTCGGGATCGCTTGCCATGTTGGCCTCGGCGCCCGCGCTCACGTTGCCGGGCACGGTCAGGGCGCCGCCCATCACCACCACGCGGCCAATAGACATCACCGCCGCCGCATCGCGCTCCAGGGCAAGCGCCAGGTTGGAGAGCGGGCCGGTCGCTACGTAGACCAGATCGGGACCATAGGTGCGCGCGGCATCGATCAGATAATCGACTGCAGCGTTGCCATCGGCCGACGTCGCCCCCACCGGCTCGTAGGGCGACGCGGGCACGCTCGCGCCGCCGATGCCATTCTTGCCGTGAATGAGTACGGTGGACGCCGGCGGCGTATAGGGCTCAGTCGCCTGCAGAGGACGGTCGGCACCCAGGTACACCGGCACCTCGGGACGGCCCAACAGGTCAAGCACCGCCAGGCAGTTGCGCGCCGACTGGTCGACGCGCACGTTGCCAAAACACGTGGTAATGCCCACGAGCTCAACCTCGGGGCTCGCGATGGCATAGGCAAGCGCCATCGCATCGTCCACACCCATATCCAGATCAAGGATCAGCTTCTTGGTTGCCATTGTTCTACTCCGCTTCTCCGTCTTGTACTAAATCGTCTAAACCAAACACGCGCTCAACTTCGGTGCGCGTGGGAATCGACTGCTGCGCGCCCAAGCGCGACACCGTCACTGCCGAGGCGCGAGCACCCGCGGCCATGCACTCAAAGAGCGGCAGCCCCTCCAGACGAGCCGCGGCAAGCGCACCGATAAACGTATCGCCCGCAGCCGTCGTATCGACCACCGTGCTCGAAAGCGCCGGCATACGCAGCAGCTCGCCGTCGTCGCCGAGCGTAACCGAGCCGGCGCCGCCCAGCGTGATGACCGCAGCACCGGCACCCTTGGCGAGCAAGGCATTGAGCGCCGCGACGCAGCTCGCATCGTCTGCAGGCAAGATGCCCGTCAGTACCTGGCACTCAGTCTCGTTGGGACAAACCAAGTCGACTGCAGGCCAGACCTCCGCAGGCACTTCGCAGGCTGGCGCTGGATTAAAGACCGTATAGAACCCCAGCTCGTGAGCGCAGAAAAGCGCCTCGACAGTCGCCACAAGGTCACATTCGCCCTGGGCGATAAAGACGCTTCCGGCAGCCGGGGCAATCTCGCTGGCGTCGCCGTCGAGCTCATCGGCCACCAGGCGCCTCAGCGCGCGGGCAACGTCCTCGCCCGCAAGTGCATGGTTGGCGCCCGGCGACAGCACGATGCGGTTATCGCCCTCACAGCGAATGATGGTCGCCGTTCCCGTCTCCACGTCGTCGCAGCGCGCCACAAAGTCACAGTCCACGCCAGCATCTTGGAGCCCCGCCACGAGCGACGAGCCAAACGCGTCGCGGCCGACCGCGCCGATCATGCGCGTGCGCGCACCCATGCGCGCAGCTGCTACGGCCTGGTTGGCGCCTTTGCCGCCGGCGTTGGTGATAAACCCGCTGCCGCCGACGGTCTCGCCCGCACGCGGCATGCGGTCGCACGCCACCGAAAGGTCCATGTTCATGCTGCCAAACACCGCGACGATGCCGCAATCTGCCATGGAAACCTCCTCGTCCGCGGGCTCTGCACCCGCTGTCGGCCGTCAATCGTGCACTCTCGCACCTCTATAACTTTAGTTCACTTTGATGTGGACGCGCGCTTGAGCTTACGCCAGCAGCAAGCATTCACAGGAGTAGGCGGCTACAATGAAAGCGTGCTGATTATTCTCGTCATTGGATGATGTTTTATGGAACAATTCCCGCGATCGAGCTCGCGCAGCTCACGCCATGCGAGCGATCAACAAGCGCCGCACGAACGTTCGCGCACTAACCGCCAAACCACCGAGCCGCGTCGCGCTGCAGGCTCCCATCGCTCGCCCGCCAACAAGGGCGCCTGCACCGACAGCGCCGCAAAAGAACAGGCGCCCACGCGTCCCAAATCTCGCTACATCCCCGCCCTCGACGGCCTTCGCACGCTCGCCGTTGTCGCGGTGGTGCTCTATCACCTCAACCTCACGTGGGCACAGGGCGGCCTGCTCGGCGTCACGATCTTCTTTGTGCTCTCGGGATACTTGATCACGCGCCTGCTCCTCAACGAAATCGCAAAGACCGGTCGTATCGATCTCAAGAGCTTCTGGATCCGCCGCATCCGTCGCCTGTTCCCCGCCGTGGTAACCGTCGTGGTGGTGACCTGCGCACTGTGCACTGTCTTTAACCATGTGATGCTCACCAAGATGCGCCCCGACATCCTGCCGTCGCTGCTGTTCTTTAATAACTGGTGGCAGATCATGCAGGACGTTTCGTACTTTAACGCCCTGGGCGACCCCTCGCCGCTCACGCACTTTTGGTCGCTTGCCATCGAGGAACAGTTCTATCTTATTTGGCCGCCGCTGCTGCTCGCCATGGTGTCGGTGCACATGAGCAAGCCCAACACGCGCCGCGTGGTCCTGGGCCTCGCCGCCGTCTCCGCCGTCGCCATGATGGTGCTCTACAACCCCGCCACCGACCCCAGCCGCGTGTACTACGGCACCGACACCCGCGTGTTCTCGTTGCTGCTGGGCGCCTGGATGGCCTTTATCCCCGACCGCGACCTGGCGCCTGCGCGCCTTGTCCGCCATCTGGGGCTCGACCGACTGGCCGGTGCCGCCAAGCACGGCAAGTCAAAGAGCGACACCGCCGAGGCCGCCACGACAAAGCCAAGTGAGCTCGCACGCTTTTGGTCCTCCCCCGCATCCATCGATTTGATGGGCGTCGTTGGCCTGGTCGGACTCGCCGCCATGGTCGCGCTCACCAACGGCTATACCGCGTTTCAGTATCGCGGAGGCACGCTGCTGTGCTCCATCCTCACACTGATGGTTATCGCGGCATGCGTGCAGCCCCAGGGCATGGTCGCACGGGCCTTGGCCGCCGAGCCGCTCGTATGGATCGGCAAGCGCTCCTACAGCATCTACCTGTGGCATTATCCGCTGCTGCTCCTCATGAACCCGGTCGCCAACATCAACGATACGCCCTGGTGGCAGTACATTTTGCAGGTGTTGTTGGTGGTCGCCGTGGCCGAGTGCTCCTATCGCTTTATCGAAACGCCGTTTAGGAAGGGCGCTTTTGGGCGCACCGTTTCCGAGCTCCGCGACGGCACCACCACGCCCGCCGGCTGGATGCGCGCACATGTCCCCACCTGCGCCGTTTGCGCCGTCGTGCTTGTTGTGGCGCTGGGCGGCCTGGTCTTTGTGCCCGACACATCCGCGCTGAGCGGCGAGGGCGCCGAAATCCTAAACAAGGAAGCCAAAAATGCAAAGCCTCAAGATCAGCGGGCGGCCGATGACACCGACAAAGATGACGACGGCTTCCCCGACGGAGCCTACGACCTGCTAATGATTGGCGACTCCGTGTCCCTGCGCGCCGTCGATGCCTTTGACGGCGTGTTCCCGCACAGCCACATCGATGCCGAAAAGGGCCGCCAGTTTGATGCGGGCCGCGCGACATTTGAGGGCTATATCCAGCAGAACCTTGCCGGCAAGATCGTGGTCTTTGCCCTGGGCACCAACGGTTTGGTAACGGACGCCCAGGTCGACGCGATCATGGCCGACGCCGGTGATCAGCGTATTGTCGTGTTTGTAAACACGCGCAGCCCGCAGCCGTGGGTCGGGTCCACGAACAAGGCCATCGCCAACGCCGCTACGCGCTACAAGAATGTACGCGTTATCGACTGGTACGGGCACAGCGCCAACCGCAACGACCTGTTCGATGGCGACGGCACGCATCTTTCGACCGCCGGTGTGACCGAGTACCTTAAGCTCATCCACGATGCCGTCAAGAAGGACCTACCCGTGCACCCCGAGGACCACGTTAACGATCCGCAGCCGGCGGCTGTCAAATCCGCTGCCGAGGCACTCGTCAACGCCCTCGCCTACAAACCGCACAAGCTAGGCACCGACAAGTAACGCACAGCCAAATCTGCTTACAATCCGGCACTTTGGACCACTTCCGCGACTTACAAAGCCGCCTCTGGGCTGTTAGTTCACCCCAGAGGCGGCTTTATAGCTGCACATCGGTATATAACTAGCACCCTATAGCAGACAAAAACAGGCCGCAGCCCATGGCGGCGGCCTGTTTAGAGTCCAAGAGAGGTGCTACGCGCTGTAACCCATCGCTTGCAGAACAAACATAACGACCGTCAGCACCGTAATAACGCCGATAGTCGCCCAAGTGAGCACATTCCACACACGGCCGTTGCGGTTGGCGCCCATAATGTGTCGATCGGCGGCAATAACCACCTGGAACACCAGAACCACGGGCAGCAACACGCCGTTGATGACCTGCGAGGTCATCATAATCTGGAACAGGTCGACGCCGGGCATGAGCACCAGCACGGCAGAAATGCCAATGATTGCCGTAATGATGCCGCGATAGACCGGGGCCTCGTCCCAGCTGCGATCGGCACCGCGTTCCCAGCCAAACGCCTCGCAGATAGCGCTGGACGTAACGCCCGGCAGCACACAGGCGGCCAAGAAGCTCGCCGCGACCAGGCCCGAGGCAAACAGCACCGTGGACCACTGGCCCGCAATGGGCTCCAGCGCGCGGGCAGCGTCTGCAGCGTCGCTAATCTGAATGCCCGCGGGGAACAATACCGTACCGGTCGTGATGATAATAAAACCGGCAATGACATCGGCGGCAATCGAGCCGCTCACGGTATCGATGCGCTGCAACATGATATCGTCCTCGCCTGCATTCTTATCGACCACGTTGTTCTGTGCCAGGAAAATCATCCAGGGCGCGATGGTGGTACCGATCGTCGCGACCACAAGCGACACGTAGCTGGGGTCATTTTGAATGTTGGGTACAACCAGATCGACCGCCACCTCGCCCCAACTGGGACCAGCCATAATTGCAGCGACAATGTAGGTCACAAACACGCAGCTCACCAGCAACAGAATCTTCTCGATGCGCTGGAAGCTACCCGACATGGTAAGCATCCAAACCATCAGCGCCACAAGCGGCACCGAGATGCTCGCCGGCACGCCAAAGAGGGCAAGGCCGCTCGCGATACCCGCAAACTCCGAAATGGTCACGGCTGTGTTGGCAATCAGTAGCGCCGCCATGGCCAACACACTCCTGCGCACGCCAAAGCGCTCGCGAATGAGCGAGGCCAGGCCCTTGCCCGTCACGCAGCCGCAACGCGCCGCGGTCTCCTGCGTCACGATGAGCAGCACGGTCATGACGGGAAGCATCCAGAGCATCTTGTAACCATAGCTGGCACCGGCGCTGGAATACGTGGCGATGCCGCCGGCGTCATTGCCCGAAAGCGCCGCCAGAAGGCCAGGGCCCATGGCACCAAAGATGGCCGCGATGGTCAGCTTTTGCTTGGTGCCCTGCTTTTGCTTGCTATTTTGCACGCGACCACCTAACCCATGACCGACATGGTGAGCAGCACCGCAGCGGCACAGTACGCCACGCACGAGATCATGACGGCAATGACGTTCATGGCGGTACCCGACGTATTGAGGTCGTGCTCGTCGCGCCAGAACAGCACCATCAGGTAAATCACAGCGCTCATGTTGCCAATCAGGCAGACGATGGCCGCGATGTTAAAGCAGCCGGTAAAGAGCTGCTCCTCAAGCATGGGCGCGTCGGGGAACGCCGTGGTGCGCACCAGCTGAGCGCACAGGTAGGTCACGAGCGACAGGATCAGGCCCATGCCCGTGCTCTGGAAGAAGAATCCCAGATACGGCTTGGGTTCATCGTCATGGCCGTCGTACTCCAGGAAGTAGTTCTTGACGAACGACACCATACGCGAGGCAGCCAGCAGCACGAGCGGCATGGCGCACATGGGGAACACCACCAGATGCGCGGAGCCCAGCGCCGTCCCCAGCACTGCCGCCATGATGCACGAGGCAATGCCCCACACGACAACCCAGTACTGGCGATGCACAAACCAGCTGAGCACATTCGTCGAGTCGTCGGACGCGCTATCGCCCGAGCCGACGCCTGCGATCTGCAGGTCCTCCTGGTGCTCCTCGGCGATAACGTCCATGGCGTCGTCGAAGGTCACAATGCCCAAGATGTGGCGGTTCTCATCGCAGACGGGGATGGCGACCAGGTCGTACTTGGTCATCTCATCCGTTACGTCTTCCTGGTCCTCGTCGGGCGACACATAAACCAGGTCGCGGTAGGCCAGCTGGCCCAGCGTGGCGTCGCGGTCGGCCACGATCAACGTGCGCAGCGAGAGCACGCCGGTCAGCATACCGCTCGGATCCTCGGTATAGACGTAGTAGACGCTTTCGAAATCCTCGTCGAGCTTGCGGATCGCCTCGATGGCGTCACCGACCGTCGCCGTGGCAGGCAGGGAGACAAACTCCGAGGTCATAATGCGGCCGGCAGTGTTTTCCTCATAGCCCAGCAGGTTACGAATCGCCTTCTCCTCCTGAACGCCCATCAGGCGCAGGAGCTTCTCGGCCTTCTCGTAATCGAGCTCGTCGATCAGGTCGGCGGCGTCGTCCGGGTCCATCATGGCCAGCATCGACGACGCATCCGTGTCGGACAGGCCCTCGAGCATCTCGGTCATGAGCTCGTCGTCATCGAACTCCGAGATGGCCTCGGCGGCCTGGGCGGTGTCGAGCTGCGCGAACACCTGCGCGCGCAGGCGAGGATCGAGCTGCTCGATAATGTCGGCAATGTCGGCAGGATGCAGCTCGCCGAGCGTCTTATGCGACACCGACAGCTGGATGTTCTTAGTCGAGCGATCGAGCAGGTCCATGTAGGACCAGGCGATGATGTCCTCGCCGAGCGGTTTGCCCAGGTGCTTCATAAAGCCCTCGACGACATGTTCAAGAGCGGGGCTGATTGCGCGCAGCAGACCACGGGCACCAACTTCGGCACCCAGCAGGCGCAGCTGATTTTCGCCTGACATGGAAAACTTGATGTCGTTTACGCGCACAACCTTCATGCCCTGCGTGTCGACGATTTGTTTGTTGAGCACGTCGCGCGCGAGCAGGAGTTCGGTCGGCTGCAGGTACGAAAAACGGATTTCGGTAGCCGACGTCTTAAGGTATACGCCCGTCTCGTCGATACGGTCGACCCATTTTCGCCAGCTGATCATAAACGGCGTCTTGCCGGGACCGCGGAACGCGAGCGACGTCACGTGCGGAAAAACTTCGCCGGTAGCAATGCCAAAATCGTTCACAACGCCGAGCTTTTCGCCATCGACGTCCAAGACCGGCAGCTTGAGCATCTCACTCAGATAATTCACTGGTGCTCCCCATCATTATTCCTTCGGACCGTGGCCATGCCGGCACGCCATCCGTGGACTTTTAGATATGTATACGCATGCGCGGGCGGCACACCGCTCGGCGCTCACACCCCGTGCATGCGCAAGAAGCACCTGCAAGGGGTCATCGACTGTATGGTCGAGGTTTGGATTTCACCTGCAACCTTTCTCTTGACCCTTGTTATCCGCAGTAACTATAGCATCAGCATCGCGCCGTGACGCCAAATTTATGCTCCAAACATCGCAGGCATACCAAACGCTGACGCATCCGTGACATAGTCGTTTAAAAACGTCCCCCGTGACTAGTCTGTGGTGTCGTTATCTTCGACGAGCTGGGGAAACACGGCGTTCTTGGGCATGGAAGTCTTCGTTAGCGAGGTGAGTTTTTTGCTCAGCGACGTATCCGTCTTAACCAAATCGCTCAGCGTCACGATCTTGTAGCCCTTGGCGACAAGGCCATCGATGATCTGCGGCAGCGCTTCGAGCGTCTGTTCGGAGCACTCGTCGCTATCGGTGAACAAAACAATGTTGCCCGGAGTCACCGATTCGAGCACTGTCGAAACCTGTTCGTCGGCGCCGTTGAGCAGCCAGTCGCCCGAATCGACATTCCACGAGACCACGGCAGACACCAGGTCCATCGCATCGATCAAGTTTTGCTCGTCAAACGCGGCGTAGGGAGCACGCAGCAACATCGTCTCGACGCCGGTCGCCGACTTAATCGCCTCGGTGCCCTTCGTGATCTGCTTGCGCACCGCCTCGCGATCCTTGCCCTTGAGCGAATCATCGCTGTAGCTGTTGGAGCCGATCTCGCATCCGGCATCGACAATCGCTTTGGCAGTAGCGGGCGAGGCTTCCGCAGCATCGCCCGAAAGGAAGAACGTCGCCGTGACGCCCTTTTCCTTGAGCACCTGCAAGACCTGCTTGGTCGCGCCGCTCGGACCCTCGTCAAATGTCAGGGCCACGTACTTTTCGTTGCCCTTGGGCGCTACGCTCGCGCACTCGACTACACAGTCGGTGGCGGGCACGACCTCGCCGCGGTCCTGCGTCTTGCCCGACTGCTCGCCGACCCATACCTCGGAGCGGCCCCGAACGCCCCAGGTTTTAACGTATTCGATAGCGCCCGTGCCCTCGACCTTCAACTTGGGCTCAATGGTCGTGACCTGGACCTCGTGCTTCTCGTACGTGTCGCGGCCGTCTTTGACCGTCACTTTCTCGCCGCCCGTTAGCTCGCGGCTATTCCACTTGCCCTGCTTCACCCGTTTGCCGTCCACCTTCACCGACAGCTTTTCGCCGCCACGGCGGGTAAGCACGCTATCGTCGACAGCCAACAAGTCGCCGGCATCGTAGGTGTCGGTCAGGCCTTGATCATCGATAAGGTTCTGCAACGTGGAGCCCACGCGCACCGAAGCCTGCTCCCCATTGAGCACAATGTCCACGCTGCGATTGACATAGCCCACGACGGCAGCGATAAACAGCACGAGCGCACAGCCGACAGCGATGAGCGCATAGGGCAGGCGGGACGGTCGGCGCGGTGAGCGCCCGTTGCCGATGCGCGCGCTGCGATCGCTAAACCCACGGCTATGGTTGAGGTACATCGCGCCGGGTTTACGGCGACGTCGACGCTGACCGCTGGGCAGCTGCCCCAGGTCGCGTCGCGCCGTCGGACGCGCACCCGAGTGCCCGTTTAAGTTAGATCCGTTTTGGCGCATGTGCCCTCCCCCATAAACACAGCGAGCCGGAGCAACATGTCTCCGGCTCGCCCCCCGTCATTTGGTACGTCGCTATTTGCTAGCTTTTGACGAGCCCCCGCTCGCCTTTTGATATTCGTCCTTAAAGGCCTTGAACATACCGCGCGTCTTGCCGAGCTGCTTGCCCAGTGCGCGACTGCCCTTGTCCACGGCGACCGATCCCTTGTCATCGAGCACCTTGGCGCCCTTCTTGACCTTATCGCCCACCACGACACTGGCCTCGGCAGCCTTGGCGGCCGCGCCACCCGAATACCCGAGCGACTTGACCTCGTCCGAGACAATCATCGCGCCGTTCTCGTAGCCGCGCAGCATCGTCGGCGGCATCTGTGTGTCGCCCACCAGCACACTCGAGGCAGTGCCGGCGGTCACGTAGAACGTCTGCACGATACCCGAACGCGGCTTGAACTCAACGTCCGAGCAGTAGCCCACGACATCGCCCGATTCCGTGCGCACGTCCATGCCAACCCAGATGATGCAATCGTCCAGGTTGATATCGAGGCGCTTGGCCGCGGCGGCATCGTAGGTGCCCTTGACGTCGTCGACCGCAACAGCACCCTCATAGACGCCGATGGCATCGAGCGCCACAAATCGATCGGGGCGCTCGATCATGCCCGCGATATCGGACTGGCGAACCATAAAGCCCACCACGCGCGTACCGCCCGGGGTAAAGACCGGAAAATGAATCTTGCCGAGCTTTTTGGGGCTGCGCGGCGTGCCGTCCTTTTTGGTGCGCTTGTCTTCGGCAGGCTTACGATAAACCTTGACACCGACAAAATCCCCTGCGCGCATTATGCCTCGGTCGAGGGCTCCGTGGCCTCGGTGTCGGCCTCAGTGACGTTCTCGACCACGACGTCGGCAGCGGGCGTCACGTTGCCGCCCGAGATGGCGTCGTTGAGCTGCTCGCGAAGCTGGTCCATGCGCTCGCGGGCCAGGTCGACCTTGGCGCGCAGGTCGTCGGTCTTGGCGTCGACCATCGGACCAAAGTCGTTGACCGCGGCACGAGCCTCCTCGGCACCGTGCTCGTAGGTGTCGCGCATGTTGTCCCAGGCATCGTTGGCGATATCGGCGGCCATGGCACGGGTCTCGGCACCCGAGCGCGGGGCCAGAGCAACGCCGATGATAGCGCCGGCGGCAGCGCCAAAGAGCGCACCGGAAACAAAGCTGAAAGTCTTTCCCATGATCATTCCTCTCCTGCGGGCACCTCAATGCCCACCGTTTGAATGCTGTCCATTATACCCGCAGCGCAACACTTGCCGTCGCGCTCATCTGCGTACGGTAAAAGCGCAGGTACATGATGGTGATAAGCGAGTGAGCCTACTCCTGCGGTATGGCAGGCATGGCCACCGTGGCGGCCGGGTCCTCGCCGGCGCCATCAACGAGCGGAAGCGCACCTTCCTGTGCGGGGCCTGCCGGAACCGTCGCCGCGCCACCGTAGACGGCAGCGGGGGCCTCGTGGCTCTCGGCGGTCGCGCCCTCGGTATCGATTGCCTCCTGCAGCTCATCGTCAAAGCTCGGGACACCCTGGGGCTCCGCGGGCTCGGACTCGACAGCTTCCTCAGCAGCTGCCTCGACGCCGGGTTCGGAATCGGCAGGAGCCTCGCCTTCGGCCCCGTCCTCGGCGTTTGCGGCGGCGATGGCCTCGTGCGGATCCTTGCCCTCGGCCTCGGCGCGCATACCCAGCACCAGGTTGCGCAGGCCCGCGACCGTGCCCTCCACGTCAGGGGCAGGCTGGTCGGCGTGCAGATAAGCCCAGTCCATCATAAAGGTCGCCGAAGACAGCGCGCCGATGGCCAGCGCGTCATCGGGGCATGAAAGCTCAACCTCAAAGACACGCTCATCGTGCTCGCTTACGCGGGTACGGCCGCACGAAATGCTGCCGGCGAGACCGGTCTCGTTCATGAGCTCCACTGTCACGTGCTCAAGCAGATGGCAAAGCTCGGTCTGGCCCATGCAGTCCTGGAATTCACGACCGGAATCGCCTAGGCACAGGTGCTTGGCAATCGCGGGCACCAGGTAGTACACGCGCGCCGTGGCCTCGATGTCCTCCGAAGTCATGAGCGGCATGCCGGGGTTCACCAGCACATGCGCGCAGATCTTGTCCTCGCTGACGGTGACCTTAAGGATGTTGAACAGGCCTGCCATAACTCTCCCCTACTCTTCCTTGCCCTACTCGTCGCCGTCGTGCGGGCCCGCAGAGCCCGCGCCCGGCGTCGCCGGCTTATCTGCCGAGGACTCGGAATCCTTCTTATCGGTTTCGGCCGGAGCGATCACGCGAATAAGCGAGATGCGCTGGCCACGCATCGACTGCACCTTGAACTTGTACCCTGCAACCTCAAACACCTCTCCGATGTCGGGCACCGAGTCGCAAAGTTCCAAAATCCAGCCGGCGATGGTCTCATAATCATCGCTTTCCTCGAGCGGCCAACCAAGCTCAATCGCATCATCGCACGAAAAACGCCCATCGACGAGCCACTCACGGCGCGAAAGACGCGTGAGGTACTTGTTGTCGGGGTCGAACTCGTCCTCGATCTCACCCACGATCTCCTCGACGATGTCCTCGATGGTAATGATGCCAGCCGTGCCGCCGTACTCGTCCACGACCACCACGATCTGGTCGTGCGAAGTCTGCATCTCGGACAGCAGCGGCAGGATGTCCTTGGTGTCGGGCACAAAGGTGGCGTCGCGCAAATAACCGGCGATGGGCTGGTCGCCCTCGCCGTCGAGCGAGGGCTGAATCAGGTCCTTGATGTGCGCGATGCCCGCCACGTTGTCGGGATCTTCGTGATAGACGGGGATGCGGCTAAAGCCGGTCTGGCGCATAGTGGACAGCACGTCGGCGACCGTCTCGTCGTCCTCGCACATGGTGGTGTCCACGCGCGGCACCATGACCTCGCGGGCAACGGTATCGCCCAGGTCGAAGATCTCGTGGATCATACGCTTTTCCTCGTCGAGCAGGTCGTCCTGCTCCGAGACCATGTACTTAATCTCTTCCTCCGAGACGTTTTGGCGATCGTCGGCGCTCTTGATGCGCAGGATGCGGGCCAGGCCATCGGAGCAAGCGCCAGTCAGCCACACGAGCGGACGAGCGACCTTTTGGAAAAACGACAACGGCCCCACCACCTGCTTGGACACGCCTTCGGCATTGGCCAAACCAATGCGCTTGGGCACAAGCTCGCCAATCACGATGGACACGAAGGCGACCGCAACGGTGATGATGACCGGCGCCAGTCCGCGCGCGATAGCAGAGAGCGGCGCGATGCCAAAGCTCATGAGCCACGTGGCGAGCGGGTCGGACAGGCTCGTCGAAGCAACGGCGGACGAGGCAAAGCCCACGAGCGTGATGGCGACCTGGATGGTGGCGAGCAGCTGGTCGGAGTCGGCAGCCAGCTTAACGGCGCGCTCGGCGCGTTTGTCGCCTTCCTCGGCCTCGTGCTCCAGCACGGCGCGCTTTGCCGTGGTGAGCGCCATCTCGGACATAGAGAAGTAGCCGTTGATGAGGGTCAAAACGAGGGTGGTGATAAGGGAGATGGTTATGTCCATCGGGAGTTTCTCGAACCTCCAAGATTCGGGACGTTAGGTAGTAAGCGTAGATAACGGATAGGGCAGTTGCGTCCGGCGGCGCTTGGATGGGTCCGCAGGCACAGACGTGATCGCTAGATTACGAAGAGGATCACCGCCATGAACTGGAAGATACTGCCGGCGAGCACCCACAAGTGAAACACACTGTGCAGGTAGCGCGCGTTTTTAGCGATGTAGAACGGCACGCCCACGGTGTAGCACACGCCGCCGACAGCGAGCAGGGCAAGTGCCACGGGGTTGAGCAGCGACACGAGCTCGGGCAGCTTAAAGACGACGAGCCAGCCCATCAGCAGGTAGACCAGGCCGCTTACCCAGTGCGGTTGACGCTCGCGCATAAAGCACTCGAGGGCGATGCCGATAATGGCGATGGCCCATACGGCAAAGAACAGCATAGGGCCGCCGTCGTTTGCGAGCGTGATGAGGCAAAACGGCGTATAGCTGCCGGCTATGAGCAGGTAGATGCAGCTGTGGTCGATGATGCGAAACACGCGCTTGGCGCGTGCGGGCTGAATCGCGTGGTAGAGCGTAGAGGCTAGGTATTCGAGGATAATGCTGACGCCATAGACAATCGCCGCGGCCATGTGAGCCGGGCCTCCGCCGCGAAGAGCGGCAAATACGATCAGGAGCACCAGGCCCGCGATGCCCAGCAGGCAACCGACACCATGGGTGACGGAGTTCATGATCTCCTCACCCACCGTGTAGTGTGGAACGGCCGCGGTCTTGGGTCGCGGCTTGGAACTGTCGCTCGAATCGGACATGCCGGTTACATCCTCCAACGTAAAGAGTTCTCAACACTATATCAAAGCGTCTGGGTACGTGCGAAATTTGCACCATACGTGACCCCTTGTTTACCCATTCTTTTCTTGTTGACGCATCAACGGCGAACATCCATAATGCGCTTGTTTTAAGTGTTGACGTATCAACATCTTTAAGAAGAACCGTAAATGTCTCAAAGCGCACACCCCCATCGAAAGCTTAAGATGACCGTCGTTGTTGCGCTGGCGCTCGTTGTCACGTTGCTCGGATTTGCCGCCAACTTTTTGTTTGACTTTGCCCTGAACCCCCAAGCGCCGTACACCATGAAGATGATGCAGGATGGCAAAGACGACAAAAAAGGTGAGCAACCGGATGCCGAGGAAACCGAGGCGCGGGCGTGGTTTAAAAAGAGTCGCGAGAGCAGCAGTCTCACCGCAGATGACGGAACCGAGCTTGCCGCTTGGTGTTTTGCCGCCCCAGAGACCACTCACAATTACGCCATCTGCCTACACGGATACACCAATGAGCCCATCGGTATGGCCCGATACGTCAAACGATTCCATGACCGCGGCATGAACGTGCTCGCGCCTGCCCAGCTTTCCCTTGCTCGATGTAGCAAACTTGGTGTGCAACGTGCGCGCAGGCTACGACTTTCATAAGGCAAGCAGTGTGGAGCAACTCAAACACGCGACGGCTTCCATGTTGTTTATCCACGGCGCCGCCCACGCCAAGAGTGCGCAAGTTAACCCCGAGCTCTACTGGAACACAGTCAACAACTTCCTCGACGAGTATTTTTAGGCAACAAGCAACGTCTGGGTTTTGTTGCCAAAAACGCCTTGTGGTCGGCGGTATTCGACTTTTCCCCGCACTTCCGAAAAGCCGCCCGTGAGCGCTGTGCTCGCGAGCGGCTTTTGCTCGAATTACGCCACAAAGGCGCTTATATTGTCCAATAGCTAGGCGCTATTTGACCTCGATAAGCTCGTACTTGCTCGTGCCCAGGCCGATCTTCTCGGCGTGCGCGATGCACGCGCGCCAGTCGGTGTCGGGATGCGTGATGCAGAAGGGGTCACGCGCCTGCTCGCCCTCCAGATGCTCGTGGTTATGCTCCATCTTGGCCGCGCTATCGGTGAGCTCGGTGTTGGGCAGCGGCTCGGACGCCATGACGGCATCGGCACAGGCCTGGTCGATGGCGACCGGGTCGAAGCTCGCGAACATGCCGATATCGTTGACGATAGGCGTATCGTTTTCGGGATGGCAATCACAGTTGGGGCTGATATCCATGGCAAGCGAGATGTGGAAGCTCGGGCGGCCGTCGACGACGGCCTTGGTGTACTCGGCGATCTTGCAGTTGAGCACGTCGGCCGCGGCGTCATAGACGGGCTTGATGGCGTCCTGGTTGCACACGCCGATGCAGCGTCCGCAGCCCACGCAGCGATCGTGGTCGATGGCAGCCACGTGCACCGTGCGAGTAGCGCCGCTGGCAAGCTCGCGCTCGCGGGTGTCATCGAACGAGATAGCGTTGTGCGCGCAGATCTTTTCACAGGCACGGCAGCCAATGCAGTGCTCGGTCGTGACGTTCGGCTTGCCGGCGGCATGCTGCTCCATCTTGCCGGCACGGCTGCCGCCTCCCATGCCCAGGTTCTTCATGGCACCGCCAAAACCGGCCTGCTCATGGCCCTTAAAGTGGGTGAGGCTAATCACGATATCGGCATCCATGAGCGCCTGGCCGATCTTGGCCTCGCGCACGTACTCTCCGCCCTCGACCGGGACGAGCGCCTCGTCGGTGCCCTTGAGGCCGTCGGCGATGATGACCTGGCAGCCCGTGGCATACGGGGTAAAGCCGTTCTGATAGGCGGTATCGATGTGCTCGAGCGCGTTTTTGCGGCTACCGACATAGAGCGTGTTGCAGTCGGTGAGGAAGGGCTTGCCGCCCAGCTCCTTCACGACATCCGCGACGGCGCGGGCGTAGTTGGGGCGCAAAAAGCTCAGGTTGCCCAGCTCGCCAAAGTGAATCTTGATAGCGACGAACTTGTTCTCAAAGTCGATCTGCTCAATACCGGCGCGGCGGATGAGGCGCTTGAGCTTGTCGAGCTGGCTCTCGCGAGCATGCGTACGCAAGTTGGTGAAGTACACCTTAGCGGGTGCTGCGGGTGAAGTTGCGGTCATAGATCTATCCCCTCGGTCTATATGGCGTTACAGGCATAGAGGATGGTACCCGTTAAAGCGGGGTCAAAGTCAAGTACGGCGCCTAGTCATTGGGGACAGACTTATTGGGGACAGACTTAAATGACTGAAACCACTCATTGGGGACGGACTTAAATGAGTGCCTCGCCACCCGGCAGTTAGGGACGTTCCTTTCCTGCCGGCAGCTGGGGACAGTCCTTGGCAACCCTGCCGGCGAGCCGGCGAATCGGCAAAGACTGTCCCCGATGACTAGTCGTTTAAGTCTGTCCCCAATGACCACCCTTGGTCGTTTAAGTCTGTCCCCAATGAGCACCCAATGACTAGGTGGCTAGGCGTGGGATTTGGCGTGAGTGAGGGCTAGGCCTACGGCGGCGATGGCCATGGCAAAGAGCACCGTGACGCCCAGATCGCAGACGATGTCGCCCAGCACGGTGGACGTCAGGTCCGACGAGAGCGCCTTGCCGATTGCGTCGTTCACCCAATACGTCGGCACAAAGTGCGCTACGGTCTGCACGGCCGGGCCCATCAGCGACAGCGGCATCCAGGCGCCGCCCAAAAACGTCATGAGCATGCCAAGCAGGTTGCCCACACCGTTGAGCAGCTCCTCGCGCGCGCCCAGACTCGACAACGCAAAGCCAACGGCCAGCGGCGTGCACGCCAGGGCAAACGTTGCCGCCAGTGCCAGGCATACACGACCCACGCCGACCTCGGCGACCGCGCCGGCAAAGCCCACGACGCCCATCATGCTCGACACAAACCAGATGCAGACGGCGAGCACGGCGGCGGCCGCAAACACGGCAAGCGAGCGCTGACGCTCGGAGACCGGACTGGCCTCCATGCGGCGCACGCGCTCGGGCTCGTTCATGCCCGAGAACACCAGCCCCACCGATACGATGACCGACGAGATAATCGCGTACGTGCCAAAGTTGAAGTACGACTCAAGCGTGGCGGCGGCTGTCGAGTCGACCTTGACCTGCTCAATCTCGACCTCCGCGCGCTTGACGGCGGCATGCTCGGCGGCCTTGGCGACGTCACCGTCGGAGACAGTAGGATCAAGTGCGGCCGCAGCGCCCGCGAGCGAGATCCAGCGCGAGGCCTCGGCAGACGAAAGCGCCGCCGCCATGGTGCCGGCACCGTAGGTCACATCGAGCTTGGGCAGGGACTCCCCCGCTCGGGCGGCTGCAACGAGGTCGTCCTCAAACCCCTCCGGGATAAAGAACACGCAGTCGGCGCTGCCCTTGGCGCTGTTGCTCTTGGAGAGCGCGTCCGCAAGGTCGTAGGTGTCCTCGCCGATACCCGTGACCAGATCAAAGCGCGAGCCCAGGTGCTTGGTAAGCGCACGCGAAAGGTCGCTGTCGTCGCGGTCGACCACGATCACGTTGGTGTCGTAGGGCTCGTACTCGGTGAGCTGCGACGAGTTCCAGCTCACCGATGCCGCGATGAATACGCCCATGAGTGAGATGAACACCGTATAGATGAGCAGGTAGAACGGGTGCGCCAGCGCCATGCGAAGCGCGGTCTTAAAGGTGCTCATAGCGGCTCCTTCCAAAGATCAGCGTGGCGGCGGCAACGAACAGCAACGCCATAAGGGCCAGCGCGCCAGCGCGAACGGCAAAGGGGCCCAGGTCCTCAAAGAAATACAAGCGGTTGAACATGTCGCAGATAAGCTTGACGGGATTAAGCCAACTCTCGGCCGGGCAGGCGCGGGCGACGTCGTCGGCAAGCGCCATCGCCGGCTCGCCATAAAGCCCGGCGAACAGGGCACACGTGGTGGCAAAGCCCGTGAGGATGCCCGACTTGGACGCCTTGCCGCCCTTAACGGGAAGCGTGCCCACAAAAAGGCCCAGACCCGTCGCGGCAAGCGCGGAGGCAGCGCCACCCACCAGGCAGAGCCCCTCGCGCCCGCCAAAGCCGACGCCCACGACCAGGCGCACGTAGCCGATCGCGATCGTCATCGAGGCAAAGGAAACCAACCACGAGCCCACAAAGATGCCGGCCAGCGACGCCGTCTTGGAAAGGCCACCCACGCAGCGACGCGCACCAAGGCCAGACAGATTGGGCTGCAGGTCGACGACGCTCAAGGCGGCAAACTCGGCAGACATCATCGCAACCAGGCCAAAGAGCGCGTAGTAGTAGATGACCGTGCCATCGGGCGTGGCACGCGTCAGGCTCACACGGCGAGTGCCGCCCTCGAGCGACAGGGCGCGCGCAACCGCCTCCGGGTCGGCGAGCGCCGCCGGGTTGTCCTGGGCAATCTGGCGCATGAGCTCGGCATTTTGCGTATACGAGCTTGCCACCGTCTCCAGGATGCTGCGGTCGGTGAGCACCGACGACGCACGTGAGCTGTCATAGCTCGAAAGCAATGTGAGTTTGGGCGTGCCCGCAGCATCGACCGTATAGATGCCCGCGACCTCGCCGGCCTTAAGAGCACGGTTCGCATCGACTGCGTCGTCGCACTCGTGGATCTCGAGCAGTTGGTCGTCACCTGCCTTGGCAAGCGAGGCCGCCACGTCCTTAAAGGTCGAGGCGCCCCAGGCCTCATCCGCTACGACGGCCACCGGCACCGGGTCGACCGTGCCGTCGGAGCTCAGATTCGCAAACATAAACATGAACATCGTGGAAAGCGCGACGGGAAAGATCGCGCCCCAAACCCACGTGCTCGGCCGGCGCAACAGCGTCTTGACCGTAATGATAATGGTGTTGAACATGGCCGCCCCCTAGTCGCGCAGCTTGCGGCCGGTGATCTCGAGGAACACGTCGTTGAGGGTCGGCGGCTCGCTCCACACGCGGCCGAGCGCCACATCGGCAGTGCGCAGCGTGTCGAGGATGTCAACCAGGTTGTGCGGGCTCGCTTCGCAGGTGCAGATGAGCTCGCCGCCGGAAAGCTCAACCGAAAGCACATGCTCGAGGGCGCGCAGTCGCTCGACCGTGGCGAGCTCGACGGCGCCGACCTCGACGGTCACGCGCTCGCCCATCTGAATCATGCGCTTGAGCTCGTCGTTGGTGCCCTGCGCCAGCACGCGCCCGCTGTCCATGATCATGATGCGGCTGCAGATCTGCTCGACTTCCTCCATGTAATGGCTGGTATACACCACCGTGGCGCCTTCGTCGCGCAGGCGGCAGATGCCCTCCAGGATGGCATTGCGGCTCTGCGGGTCGACGGCCACCGTGGGTTCGTCGAAGAAGATGAGCTCGGGCTTGTGCGCGATGCCGCAGGCGATGTTGAGGCGACGCGCCAGGCCGCCCGAGAGCTTGCCGGGGCGAAACTTGGCAAAGTCGCCCAGCCCGACAAAGTCGATGGCCTCGTCGACCAGCGCGCGACGGCGCTTGCGGTCGTTGACGTAGAGGCTGCAGAAATAGTCGATGTTCTCGCGGACGGTAAGCTCGTCAAACACCGCAACTTGCTGCGGGACCACGCCGATGCGGCGCTTGAGGTCGTAACGCGTGGGCGTCATGGGCTCGCCGAACAACTCGATGGTGCCTTTATCGTAGGCGAGCAGCTGCAGGATGCAGTTGATGGACGTGGTCTTGCCCGAGCCGTTGGGGCCCAGCAGGCCAAAGATCTCGCCGGGGGCGATGCTCAGGTTAAAGTGGTCGAGCGCAATAAGATCGTCGTAGCGCTTGACGAGGTTTTCGACGTGGACGATGTCTGTCATGAGGCGGCCCTTCTGTTGATTTCGGCCCGGTACGATTGCATCATCGCAGGTGCGGGCGGCGCGCACCAGTGAGCTTTGTCACGAGTGCGGCGGGGGCGGGCGGGAGGAATGTCACGGTTGCGGCACCTGAGCAATCGTCGCGCGCACCATCGCGTACAATACCCGTATGAACAGGCTATTCGACAAATCGATCATGCTGGCGTGCTGTATCGCGGCCGCTCTGGGCCTTGCTGTGGATGCTTGCTTGGTCGCGGCGTTTTGTCTTGGCGTCGCAGTCGCCTCGCTTACGGAAATTGCGCAAGGCGAACGTGCCCGCCGCGCCGGTGAGGCCGCGAGCTACGCTTACATTATGGTGACCGTCTTTGTGCCGTCGTTTGTGCCGTTTGCGCCCCTCGCCCTCTATGACATCGCGCGATACGTGCGCCGTGAGCACGCCTGGGTCGCGCTGGGCGCCGGCGCCATCTTTGTCTGCGCACTCGTCGCATATGCCCACGCCGGCGCGCTTCCCACCCGTGCGCTGCTGTTGACCGCCATCCTTTCAGTCGCCGCCACCTTGCTGTCTCTGCGCACCGCTCAGCTGGAGCGCGAGCAGGAGCGCATGCGTCGCACCCGCGACGAGCTGCAGGAGCGAGCCCTCGCGCTCGAGGCGCGCAACCGCGACCTTGCCGACCGCCAGGACTACGAGGTCGAACTCGCAACGCTCGCCGAGCGCGCCCGCATCGCACGCGAGATCCACGATAACGTGGGACACCAGCTCACGCGCGCCTCGCTGCAAACCGAGGCCCTACGCGTGGTCCACGCCAACGAGCCCGGCGTCGCCGCCGACTTCGCTGACGTCAAGCGCACCGTGGACGAAGCGCTTCAGCTCGTGCGCTCGAGCGTCCACGCGCTCAACGACAACGCGGCGAATCTCTCCGTACAGCTCGAGCGCATCGTGGAGGGCGCGCGCTCAGATGGCGGGCCGCAGATTGAACTTGAGGTTTTGGCCGAGCATGCGCCCGCAAATGTCGCCAGCTGCTTTGCGGCGGTCCTGCGCGAGGCGCTTTCCAACGCCATACGCCATGCTTGCGCCCATGCTGTCACCGTACGATGCATGGAGCATCCGTCGTTTTACCAGCTCATCGTTACCGACGATGGCGCAGGCGGGGCTCAAGCAAGCGGCCGCAACGTCACAGGAGGCATGGGGCTCGGCTCCATGCGCGAGCGCGTCGAGGCGCTTGGCGGCACCTTCACCGCCGGCCCGCGCGCCGGCGCCGGCGGCTGGCGTGTGTTTGCCACCGTTCCCAAACAGCAAGGAGATGAGGGCCGATGAGGCTCATCGTTGTCGACGACGACCGCTTGGTGGTCGATTCGCTCAAGATAATCCTGGGCGCCCAGCCGCAGATCGAGGTGGTGGGTACCGGCGCCGACGGCAACGACGCAGTGGCTCTTTATGCCGAACACGCACCCGATATTGCGCTGCTCGACATTCAGATGCCGGGGCGCGACGGGCTTTCGGCGGCCCGCGAGATCCTTGAGCGCGACCCTGCGGCGCGCGTGGTGTTTCTGACGACATTCTCGGATGACGAGTACATTGTGTCGGCGCTCAAACTGGGTGCCCGCGGCTACCTGATCAAAACCGATGTCGCTGCCATCCCGCCGGCGTTGGCCCAGGTCATAGATGGTAAACGCATGCTCGAGGGTAAGGCGATCGAGGATATCAACTTTGATGGGGCGGGCGTCGAGGCCGGCGCAACCCGCCGGCCCGCGGCCTTTGTCAGCCTGACTGACCGCGAGTTCGAAGTCGCCGAGCTCATCGCCCGCGGCCTCGATAACAAGGAGATTGCCGCCACCGCCTATATGGGCGAAGGCACCGTGCGAAACCACATCAGCTCAATCCTGGCCAAAATGGGCCTTCGCAACCGCACCCAAATCGCCATCGCCTACCTGCGAGGGTAGTTGCCCGAAGACCGATCGCCCCGACATAACAAAATGTCTGCTACCGGTTTAATGCCATTTCAAAACTATGCCGGTTTACGGGGCCAAACTCAGGACCCCCATCCATACCCGCGTTTTCTGTAAAATGACGGCTCGTCTACCTGCGGTTTTATTTTCACGAATATCAGCATGGTTGAGGACTCGTGACTCACCCCCGTAAACCGGCCTAGTTTTGTCCGAGCGGCCACGTCAAGTGTCTCCGCAAGCCGCTTCAAGCCAAAAATGATCCGTTTTCCTCCGTCCCCAAGGGATCAGCCGGAACCGCTCCACGAAATCGGCCCATCTACTACGTTTAACTCGATACCCCTGACCACACCTTCGTTTTGAGCAAAACCGCAGGCGTTCTACCTGCGGTTTTGTTTTCGCGTTTTTTGACATGGTTGGGGGTAAGGGACTAAACGTAGTAGATGGGCCGGTTTCGTGGCGAGCCCTCCTCGCCTACGCACAAAAGCGCCGCCACGGAGGAGGGAGATACCTCCGTGGCGGCTGGGGGTGGGGGGGTGGGGCTATGTTCTGGCTCCCCGCCGGCCGCCCGGGGCCTTTTGGCCCCGGGCGCCGCCAGCGTGCCTAGCGTTTACGGATACCCCAGACCAGGGCTCCGACGCCGGCCATGGCGATAACAAATGCCATGAGCAGTGCGGCGGTCTGCTGGTCACCCGTGGTGGGCAGGAAACCCTTGACCATCTTGACGATGTTCGTCACGGTCTTGGGCGTGCCGGGATCGGGCGTCGGCACGGGCGTCTCGGGCTTCTTGTACGTGTTGTTGAACACGATGCCCTCGACGCTCTTGTCGCCCTTGGTAAAGGCGACATTCGCCTTGAGGTTGCCCTCGCCGTCATCGGCCACGTTGACGGTCGCGGTAAAGACGGACTTGTCATAGGTCATACCGGCCTCGTCGCCCTTGACCTCGCTGATGGTGTAGACGTACGTACCGGGCTCGTCGTACTCGAACTTGTCGAAGTTGATCTTGCCATCGGCATCGTTGGTGACCGTAGACTCAATGTCCTCGCCAAAGAGCTTAAAGCTAAACTCGTCCTTCTTGAGCTCGCGTCCCTCGAGCACCTTGATGGCACCGATGGAGACCTGCGTGGGCATGGCATGATACTTGTTGGTAAAGCCAGCCGACTCAGTAGTTCCCTCGAGCTTGTGCGTCGCGGTCAGCGTGCCGTCGCCGTTGTCGGAGACGGTGGTCACGACGGTGTAGGTCGTGCCGTCATAGGTGACGCCCTTGTACAGGCCGAGCGCGTTGGGGCAAGCCTCGCGCAGCATGTACGTGTGCGCGCCAGGCGCCTCGTAGCGGATCGGGCTCAGCGCGACGGTGCCATTGGCGTCGTTGGTGCCGGTCGCGACAACCACGCCGTCCTCGAGCAGCTCAAACGTGAACTCGCCTGCTGCAAGGTCGCGTCCGGTCAGACGCTTGACCGTCTTGACCTGATCGGTCACCACAGAATCGGTAGGCGT
Organism: Collinsella sp. SGI.095; assembly: GCF_050314535.1. Lineage (NCBI taxonomy): Bacteria > Bacillati > Actinomycetota > Coriobacteriia > Coriobacteriales > Coriobacteriaceae > Collinsella > Collinsella sp. SGI.095. The sequence continues at coordinate 121,939 of NZ_JBNPNG010000003.1, read as the reverse complement.
CACGCTGTAGGTGTTGGTGAACGTGAAGGCAGCGCCGTCGTCACCCTCGCGCACGACCTTCAGATGTCCGGCACCGTCGTCAGTCACGGTGTAGGAAACCTTACGCGTGGCATTGGCGTCGTTAGTCACGCCAGGGGCGCTACCGGACTCGGTCACCGTGTAGGTAAAGGTGTGCGAGCGCGGGGCGGTGGGGGCTGCGGGCACGGACTCGCCGCCGGACTCGTCGGCATTGGCATCAGCGTCGACGTCGGCCTCTTCAGCCTCTGCCTCGTCGGCCTCGGCTTCGTCAGCTTCGTCTGCCTCGGCCTTATCGGTCGCATCATCCGTCACGCCCAAGGCGCGGTTGAGGTCCTCGAGCGTAAAGTGGATCTTGCCAAAGTCCACGTTGCCGGCCGCGTCGTTGGTTGCGGTCGTGCGCTCGGGCATCGGGGCGCCCGCCTCATCGGCGGTCACGGTAAAGGTGAACTTACCCGTGATATCGGCCGGGGTCAGGCCCTCGGCAGCCTGGAGCTTCTTGGCGCCGGCGAGCGCGGCGTCAACGGCATCGGCGCCGTAGACGTTCTCGAACACGGGCTCGACGCCACCGTAGTCAGGCTTCGCCGTCAGAGTGCCGTCGCCGTTGTCGACGACGATGACCTTAAAGCTAAAGCTCGACTTCGCGGCAGTAATACCCTTTGCTGCGAGCGGGGACGTGTACTCAAACGCCGTGTAGTTGATAGTCCACGCAAGCTTGGCGTCCGTGTCGGTACGGATGGCGCGTCCGGCGCTCACCAAATCGGCGAGCATCTCAGTCGTGTAATGCAGCGTGCCAAAGCTCACCTGGCCGTTAACGTTCCACGCCGTAGTGCCGTTGATGGCTTCCGTCTCACCTGCATAGGCAATACCGAAGCAGAACTCGCCGTCGGCCATCGGACGACCGGTCAGGGTCTTGGTGGCGACAATCTGCGCAAGCTCGCCGCCCGGGTTATCGGTCGATGCGTGGTAGCTGTTGGCGAACGGGACCACGGCGCTCTCGACCTTGTTCTCGCCACTCTTGTAGACCGTCGCATGCGTGCCCTCGGGTCCGCCGGAAACGGTCGTCGTAGCGGTGAGCGTACCAGCGCCATCGTCGGCGATAGCGATCGTCACGGTGCGCACGGCCTCGTCGTAGGTGTAACCGGGCTGGCCATCGTTCTTCTCGGCAACGGTGTATGTAAAGGTCTTGCCCGCGTCAGCCTGCGTAAACTTGACCTCATGGCCAGCCAGGATGTCGATCAGGCCAACCGTTGCCTCTGCCGTTGCAGGGGACTTGTACACGTTGGCGCCCTCGTGCAGGCCGAGCGCGATGGCCGAAGCCTCGTCGGCAGGCGTCACGGTAAGGGTGAACTGACCCTCGGTCATGGGACGTCCGGAGAGGGTCTTGCTGAGCTTGAGACCGCCGGCCGCGGCGTAATCGAGCTCAGAGCGGTACGTGTTGGTGAAGCGGCCGCTTTCCTTCTTGGTGACGTTGGCGGTCAGGGTGCCGTCGCCGTTCTCGGTCACGGTCACTTCGGCGGTTGCGACATGCGCGTCATACGTCATACCGGCCGCGCTGTCCGCGTTCTCGCGGATCTCGTACTTGTAGGTTCCGGCAGCCGTGTAGTGGATCTTGCCGAACTTGATGGCGGCGATGCCATCCTCCGCGTCCTTCTTGCTCACGGTTACGGTTGCGGAATCAGGAAGCGGGGCGCCTTCGGGGGCCGTGATGGTAAAGCTGAACTTGTCTGCATCCGTCCAGTCGCGACCGTCGAGGGCCTTGCTCAGGCCAAAGTCGAGCTCTGTGTCGAGCGGGGTCACGCTGTAAGCGTTCTCGAAAGTTGCAGCCTTGACGTCGTCCTTCAGGACATGCTCGGCCTTGAGGGTACCGTCGCCGTTGTCGGTGATGGTAGTCTCAACGGTGTACTTGGCGTTGCTGTAAGTGACGCCCTTGCTGGTGGTTCCGCCGTTGACCTCGCGCAGTGTGTAGGTATGCTTGCCGGGCTTGTCGTACTTCACGGCGTTCATCGTGATCTTGCCTTCGGCATTGTTGGTGCCGGTGGCGACGACCTTGGCGTCCTCGCCCTCGCCCTCGACGAGCTCGAATCTGAACTCGCCAGCCTTGAGGCCGCGGCCGTCCAGGACCTTGGTCGCGGTGATCTGGTCGGTGACGCGCGTCTCGACGGGCGTCACGCTATAGGTATTGGTGAACGTAAATGCCGCATCGCCGTCCGGCTTGCGGGACACCCTCAGAGTACCCTCGCCGTCATCAGTCACGGTGAAGGAAACCGTACGCGAAGTCTCGGCGTCGTTGGTCACGCCAGCGACCTCACCGGACTCGGTCACGGTGTAGGTAAAGGTGTGCTCGCGCTTCTCGGGCTTCTCGCCCAGAGCCTTGTTAAGGTCGTCGAGCGTAAAGGTGATCTTGCCAAAGTCGACCTTGCCCTTGGCATCATTGGTCACGCTCGCGTTCGCGGGCATGGGTGCGCCCTCTTCACCGGTCACGGCAAAGGTGAACTTGCCGGCAATGTCAGCCGGGGTCAAGCCATCAGGAACCTGCAGATTCTTCTTGCCCACAAGCGATGCCTCGACAGGCGCGGCAGTGTAGGTGTTCACAAACTCGTTGCCGGCATCGCCGTAGACAGCCGTCGCCGTCAGGGTACCATCACCGTTGTCGACAACGGTTACACATGCGTCAATTGCCGACACGGTGGCGCTCACGCCCGCAGGCAGCTTTCCGGTCTGCTCGGCAGCAATGTAGCGAATGGTCCACGTGGGCTTGTCGGAGCTAGCATCAACCGACGCCTTGCCCTCCTCGACCAGCTTGGCAAGCGACTCGGTCGTGTACGTCAGCGGCCCGAACTCAACCTTGCCACTCTTGTTGGTTGCATCCAGCAGAACCTCGTCGTGCCCCGCATAGCTCAGCGCAAACTTAAATTCGTCATCGGCCATCGGGCGCCCCGTGAGCGTCTTGGTTGCCTCAAGAGTCAGCGGGGTTTCCGTCTTGGCGCTATAGGTGTTCTTGAACTCGGTCTCGCCCGAGATCTTTTCAACGTCAGCCTTAAGCCCACCCGTGGCCTCAACCGCCACGGTCACCTTGAACGTGGCAACGTTCTCGCTGTAGGTGATGCCACCGGCGCCGCCCTTGACCTCGCGGACCTCATAGGTGTACTCGCCCGGCTTGTTGCAGGTGATCTCGCCGAAGTCGATAGCTGCCTTGCCATTGTCGTCCAGGTCGTCATTGGTCACGGTCGCGGTCGCGTGTGCAGGCATCGGGGCGTCATTCTCGGACGTTGCGGAGAGTTCAAACTTAAACTCGTCCGCATCCGTCCAATCGCGGCCCTCGAGCACCTTGGTCAGGCCAAAGCTGGCCTTGGTATCCACCGTTGTCGGCGTCACGTTAAAGCTGATCTTGCCGTTGTTGCCCAGGTAGGAATTGACATGCGTCGCGGTCGCCTTGGCGGACACGTTGTTCCACTTGGGGTTAAGAACGTCGGTCGCGGTACCAGTGTTGTTGCCGCCCACACTCTCCTTGGTGGTGTGGAGCTCGTCGATAAAGGCTAGGCGCGCGGTTCCCACGCTAAACGAAAGGCTGCCGTCCTCGTCAGCAACAATAGCGCCGTCAAACTTCGCAGCGTCGCCGCCGATAAACTCGATGACGGCAGAGGCGGGCTTGGCCTCATCGTTTTCGCCCTGCTCCTCAAACTCATCCTTGTAGTAATAGGTGCCGGTATCTGCCAGCGAATTCTTTGCAGGCTGCGTGCAGTCCTTGTCCGTGTAAATTGGGGTCTGTTTCTGGAAGTAGTAGTAGCGGTTGGTGTCGGCCGGCTCAAAGGTCGCAACCGTATTACCCAACGCGCCGGTCTCCCACTTGTTCGCGTAGAAGTTCACGGTCTTGGTGCCATCGTCGGCAACGGTCGTATTCTTTTCGATGTAAGCCTTGAGCCCCGTGACCTCCTCAGGCGTAAATAGGTTGTCGAGCGCAACACTCTTCACGCTCGAAGCATACTTCACCTGGATGGGCTTAACGTTGTCGACCGAAAGCTTGCCGTCTACGGTCTTAAAGTGACTCAGCGGAATCAACGACGCAGGAATATTGACCGTTACGATATCGCCCTTCTGGGGATTGTCATCGCCGGCACGCTGCACGGTAATGAGCAGGTCTTTTGCCTTGCCGGTGAACTCGTAGGTGTCGGTATTGGTTTCTTTATTGACCGTCTTGCTCGCCTTGGTAAACGGCGTGCCGTTAATGACGACTTCGGTAAATCCATCAACCTGCATAAAGTCGCCCAGCTCGTCGGTAAACGTGATGTAGCCGGACTTGGTCTCGTCGTAGCCCTTATGGATTTCGGTCGGATAAGGCGCCTCCGATGTGATGGCCTGCGAGATGTCGTCGAAGACCTTCTTGAGCTCTTCGGCATTGGTCGCCGACTTGTAGTAGTCGGAGTTTTCCGCACGCGTTCCGTGAGTATTCCATTTCGTGGCATTGGGGTAGTTGCTCGAAACGGCCTGCATGAACTTGTTCTCTTGGCTTGTCTTCGAATCTTGGACGCTGGCTTTGGGGTCCGCGCCATCAAAGATGCCGATAGTATAAACGGTAGCCTTGCTGTCCTTCATGCTCTTGGCGGCCGTTACGGCAGCGTTGGCGACCGAAGAATCAAACTCGCTGTAGCTCGTTGGCGTGCCGTCGGTAAAGAACACAACGATCTTTTTAGCGTCCGCGCGACCAGAAGTGATGCCCTCTGCCAGCTGCAGGCCATTGTCGGCGCGCGTTGCACCAGCGGGTGTAATCTGGGCAATCCCATCCTTAAGAGCTTTCACGTTGCCGCCGGAGCAATCGGTCAGGCCTTTCATTACCTGCGTGTAATTGTAGGTGTGTTCTCCGTCACGATACGTCCCGTTGCCGATATTGTCGGACTTCTTGCCCGCGAACTTAACGATTGCAACCTTATGCTGCCTATCCACGCCCTCGATACCCTCGTTTTGTTTGGCAATGGTGTCGATGAAGCTGCTGGCAGCGCTCTCCAGTGCATCGATACGCTTGGTGAAATCTCCACCGCCCATCTCACCATCCATCGAGCCAGAGGCATCCAGCACCATCACGATGTCGAGCGGCGTAGTAACCGTCACGGTTGAATTGGACGTCGAGGACATGGCCGAAAGCGTAGTCAGAAAATCCGACTCCTCGTTTTTCTCGGTTGCCTTGACCGTCTTGTCGGTCCAGATTCGGCCGACGTGTTGGGTCGATACTTTATTGCCGCTATGGCCAGCCGCCCAGATTTCCCAGCGGCCGCTGGTATCGGGATCGACGACCTTTCCGGTCATTGTCGGTCCATCCATTCCGGTGCTGGACCTGGCGTTGGCCTCGGGCAGCATGGCAAATGCCGCAGCCGGCAATACCAGCACTACGGCCAGCATCACCGCCAAGAGACCCCTCGTGTACTTACCCATCGCGTCTCCCTTCTCGCAGACTCAGGCCTTGCATCAGCCTCAAGTTACGGAATGAGACACAATTTGAGCAGGTGACACACGTTCCAGATTCGGTTTTGAGCGTGAGACAAATGTCTCACCATAGTTGAGACACGAGCGTTTTCGCAGGAAAACGGGTGCGACTCAAGATGGACGGGGCAAAAGAACCCGTTTTCCTCCGTCCCCGGGGGATCAATTGGTGGTGCTCGCCACGAAACTGGCCTATCTACTATGTTTAACCCGATGCCCCTGACCACAACCGCGTTTCATGAAAAACCGCAGGCGTTCTACCTGCGGTTTCGTTTTCGCGCTTTTTGGCATGGTTGAGGGTAGCGGCTTAAACGTAGTAGATGGGCCCATTTCGTGGCAGACGGGTCGCGCGGCAGCCCTCGCAAGGCCAAAATGATCCGTTTTCCTTCGTCCGCGGGAGATCAAGCGCTGTTACTGATATGGTGGCATTTCAAAACTATGCCAGATTACGGAGCTAAAGTCGGGGCCCTCATCCATACCCTCTATTTTTGAAAAAAGCGAGCTGTCTACCTGCGGTTTTATCTTCGTGGTTTTCGATATGGTTGGGGATTCGCAATTCAGCCCCGTAATCCGGCATAGTTTTTGTTCGCAGAGGCTTAGCCGCGCGTTCACGCGCGGGGCCGGCGGGGCATTTTTGCCCCACCGGCCCCTATTCCAGCTCTATTCCAGCGCTATTCCGGCTTGGTTTCTACCGTGGGAGTCTTGTCCGCCGCGACTGGAGTGCGCGCGGTGTCCATAGTCAGGCAGTGCTTGGGGCAGCTCTCGATGCACTCGCCACACACCACGCAGGCGTACGGGTCGATCGACCAGGTACCACCCTTGCGATCGACCGCAAGCGCGCCCGCCGGGCAGCGACGCGCGCACATACCGCAGCAGATGCACACGTCCATATCGTTGACGATATGCCCGCGCAGGCGCTCGGGCACCGTCAGCTCCTCCTGCGGATAGCACACCGTGACCGGTTGCTTGACCATAGAGCCCAAGGCCGTCTTGGCAAATGTCAGCAAACTCATGCCGCGCCTACCTTTCCGTGCAACTAATGCAGGGGTCGATGGTCAGGATAATCATGGGCACGTTGGCAATGAGCACGCCCTGCAGTGCATGCGTCAGGCCCGCCAGGTTTTGCGACGTCGGCGTGCGCACACGGAAACGGTCCAAATTCTTGGTGCCGTTACCGCGCACATAGTAGTACGCCTCGCCGCGCGGTTGCTCAATCACAACCTCGCCGCGTGCGCCGTCGGCTGGCGTAAGCTTGGTGCGCCCGCCGATGCCGTCGTGCGGAATCTTGCCCACAAGCTCCTTAATGATGTCCATGGCCTGCGTGACCTCGGCGCAACGCACCTGGCAGCGGGCATAGCAGTCGCCATCGGTAGCAACGACGGGCTCAAACGCAGCCAGGTCCGCATAGGCACCGTCGCCAAACATGCGCACGTCGTAATCCACGCCCGAGGCGCGCCCAAACGGACCGACCATCGACAGGTCCAGCGCGTCTTTCTTGCTGATCACGCCCACGCCATGCAGGCGCTCGCCGCAGCTGTCGTCGTCCAAAAAGGTATGCACCAGGGCCTCGTAATCGGGGCGCATGGCGTCGAGCGTCTGGACAATGCCCGCCAACTCGGAGTCCTCAATATCGTGCTTAAGGCCGCCGATCTCGTTAATCGACAGAATCACGCGACCGCCACACGTGCTCTCAAAGATCTTGAGAATCTGCTCGCGCAGGGTCCACGAACGATAGAACAGCGCCTCGAAGCCAAAGGCATCGGCGAGCAGGCCCAGCCACAGCAGGTGCGAGTGAATGCGCGAAAGCTCGTGCAAAATGGTACGGATATACTGCACGCGGCCGGGCACCTCGATATCGAGCATGCGCTCGCAGGCGCTGGCATAGCCGCAGCTGTGACCCACGGCGCAAATGCCGCAGATGCGCTCGGCGATGTAGCCAAACTGGTGCATGTCACGCTTTTCGGTGAGCTTCTCGAGTCCGCGGTGCACAAAGCCGATCTGCGGAATTGCCTCGATAACGCGGTCGTCCTCGAGCACCAGGTCCAGGTGAAGCGGCTCGGGCAGCACCGGGTGCTGCGGGCCAAACGGAATAACGGAGCGATGTGCCATGGACCTTACGCCTCCTTTTTTTGCTTATCGCGGGCGGCTTTGGCGGCAAGCGCCGCGCGAACCTTGGCCGCTTTCTCGGGATCCATGGCGGCGAGCTTTGCCTCCATCTCGGCAGCCTTGAGCGCGGCCTTGGCGGCAGCCTCGTCATGCTGAGCATCGGAGCCGGCAGCCGCAGTGGGCTTGGCGGCAGTGCCCGCAGCATCGCCAGCGCCCTCCCCCGCAGCGGCCGCGGCAGCGGCGGCCTTCTCGGCCGCAGCCTTGCGCGCCTTGGCCTCGGCGGCGGCACGGACCTTCATGGCCTTCTCGCGCGCAGCCTTAACCTCGGGCGTGATGACGCTCATGGGCTCGGCAGTCGAGACCTGGTAGAAAAAGCCCTTAAAGTCAATCTGCATGTCGGTAATGGCAAGCCCAAACAGGTCGTGTGCCTCATTTTCAAACGGGAACACCGCAGGGTAGTACGAGCTGATGGATGGAATCTCCTGGTACTGGTCGATACCATCGACTACCAGGTTCTCAATCGCATAGCTGCCGTCCTGCGCAATCTGCTCCTGGGCAGCACGAACGTTGATGAACGTATAGACCAAGCGATACGTGCCGTCGTCCACATTGCGCTCGGCGTGCATCTGCACAAAGCGGGCACCGGCACCCTTAAGCGCCTGGACATGCGACAGCAGCGCATCGAGCTCGACGGTGGTATAGATTGCCTTTTGCATTACTCGGCCCCCCTTACAGCGGCGGACGCGGCGGGCGTCCCAGCAGGTGCGTCGCCAGCGGCGGGCGCGTCGCCGGCCTCAGCCGGGGCCACAAATCCGTCCTCGCCCAGCTCAACGCCGCCATCCCAGGTAGCGGCACCGCCCACGGTAAGCGGGTCGCCGCCGGCGCGCATCACGGCCTCCTTCTGGTCCAGGATGCCGCACGCCTCCACGATGGCGTCGATCACCGTCTCAGGACGAATGGCGCATCCTGGCGCGTACACATCCACGGGAATCGCGCGGTCCACGCCGCCGATCACGTTATAGGCATCGCGGAACACGCCGCCCGAGCACGCGCAGATGCCGCACGCCACCACGCACTTGGGCTCGAGCATCTGGTTGTAGATCTGGCGCACGACGGGCAAGTTCTGGGCGTTGACCGACCCCGTCACCAAAAAGATGTCCGCATGTTTGGGGTTGCCGGTGTTGACCACGCCAAAGCGCTCCGCATCGAACAGCGGCGTGAGCGAGGCCAGCACCTCGATATCGCATCCGTTGCAGCTCGAGCCGTCGTAATGAATAACCCACGGCGAGCGCGACATTTTATGATCCATGGATGCCGCCTCCTAAATAAACACGTCGACGAGGATGGGCATAAGGTTGAGCAGGCCAAACACCAGCGCCACACCCCAGCCGAGCTTAAAGCAGCTGCGCCAGGTGCTACGGGCGAAGGTGTTATCGATCAGTACCTCGACAAAATACGTCATGACCATAACGACCAGGGCGACCACCCAGCTCACCGGGTTGTCCCAAACAAAGAACATGCCCACCCACATCAAAAACAGCACGGTCTCGCACCAGTGCATAAGGGTCATCTTGGCCAGCGTGCCGCCGCTCATCTCGGTGGCGACGCCCTGGACGATCTCCTGATGCGCGTGATGCGAGTACGAAAGGTCAAACGGCGACTTGCGCAGTTTGATGGTAAGCACCGCGAGCAGCGCGAGGAAAATGGGCGCGCTGTACACGATGATGGGGGCCGACTGCCCCGTCACGGCGATGGAATCGAAGCTGTCGGTGGCAAGGTACAGGCCCACACTCATCAGCAAAACGGCGGGCTCGTAACTCATGACCTGCAGCAGCTCGCGGTCGGCTCCGACCTGGGCAAACGGGCTTTGCGTCGAGGCGGACGCCAGCACCACAAAGATCGCAGCGAGGGTAACCATAAAGGCGCATAACAGTGTGTTGGAACCCGACACAAAGATGCCACCGCCCACCACGGTAAAGATGAGCGCGCACGCCATGTAGGTATCGTCCACGGTGTTTACGCTGGCAGGGGCTTTGCGCAGGAGCTTGGCTACATCGTAGAACGGTTGCAGCAGACGTGGTCCCACGCGGCCCTGCATGCGGGCGGACAGCTTGCGGTCGATGCCGTCGATCAGGCCACCAACCAAAGGCGCCAGCAGGGCAAACGCCACGGTGCCTATAAAGATGCCTACGACACCCGAGCCTTCGAAATACTTGCCGCGCAGCACCGAGGGCTCGCCCATGGCGAGCGTATCGGGACCAATCCACGCGCAGCATAGCAGCGCGAACAGGATGATGCTACAGCACACGATGCTGCCCGCGGGGCCAATACGCTTCTCGCCAAGGGCGTCCTCCAGGTACCAATTGCACTTTTCGGCCTTCACCTCGTGTCCCATCGAGCCGCGGAAATGACGGTAATTGTCGGTTCCCACACCCGAAAGATATACGTTTACGTGCGGTTTGTTGCTCACGCGGAATGAAGTCAGCAGCACCACGGCGATAAAAGCCACGATAACCACCATTAGATACATGGCATCCTTGCCAATAACATACGGCACGCGGCCAAACACCATGGCCAAGTAAGGCGACACCAGACCGCTCGAGATAATCGGGAACGCTACACAGCACAGAATCAGCAGCGCAGCGATAGTGTTGAGCGCTATCCATTCGGTCTTATGGACATTGCCCTCCACGTTTTCGGCCGTAGAATCCACGCCCGAGAGCTTGGCGAGCCACTTGCCCCAGAAGAAGAACGTCGCGGCCGAGCCAAAGGCCAGCACCATGATCATGAGCACATTGCCGGTCTGCGCAAACGCCACCAGGGCGCCCCACTTAGACACGAGCATGCCAAACGGCGCCACGAACATGCCCATGATGCCCAGCATCATCAGGCGCGTCAGGTGCGGCATGCGACTGAACATGCCGTCCATGTCCTCGATATTGCGGCTGCCGATATGATGCTCGGCCGTGCCCACGCACAGGAACAGCAGCGACTTTGCCACCGTATGGAACAAGATCAAGAAGATGGCGGCCCACACGGCCTCGGGCGCGCCGACACCCAGGCAGGCACTGATGAGGCCCAGGTTGGAAATGGTGGAGTACGCGAGCACACGCTTGGCATTGCTCTGCGAGACGGCCATGAGGGCGGCGAGCAAAAACGTGATGGCGCCCACGCTCGTGACCATAAAGCCGGTCACGGGATAGGTGGCGTACAGCGGGCTCAGCTTGACCATCAAAAACACGCCGGCCTTGACCATGGTGGACGAGTGCAGCAGGGCGCTCGTGGGCGTGGGGGCGACCATGGCGCCGAGCAGCCAGGTGTGGAACGGCATCTGTGCGGCCTTGGTAAGCGCGGCGATCGACAGCAAGACGACCGGCAGCACCAGCAGCGCGGATTGCGCGGTTCCGGCGCCGGAAAGCTCGATCATGCCCGAGATGGTCAGCGGCACGCCGTTGACGTGCAGGAACATAAGGCCCGCCAAAAACGCGATGCCGCCCAGCATGTTGAGGATGATCTGGGTAAAGGCGTTTTTGATGGCCTCGGGCGTGCGCGTATAGCCAATCATAAGAAACGAGCACACGGTGGTGATTTCCCAGCCGCAGAACAGCCACTCCAGGTTGTCGCTCGTCACGATGACGAACATGGCCGAAAGGAACAGGAACATAAGCGCCAGGAACTGCGGGCGTCGGTCGGGCGCGGTCTGCCCACGCAGCGCGGCCTCGTGCTCATCGTGCGCCTGGAAGTCCTTCATGTAGCCCAGGGCATACACGCAGATCAGGCTGCCGACAATGCCAACGGCGAGCACCATGATCACGCTCATATAGTCCAGGTAGAGCGGCGTGGCGGTGACGACCTCGGCCGTGGGCAGCGTCATGGCAGCGAAGGCAACCGAACCCACCAGCTGCACCACGCCGAGCACACCGGTAAGCGCGTTCCTATATTTGAACGCGTTGTACAGGATGACGGCGCACAGAATTACGTCGATGACGGAGCTGATGATCGAGAGCACATGCGAGGTGCCGGGGGCAACCTCAAAGCCCTGCGGACCCGTGCCAAAAAATAAGACGGCAACTACAACGGTCACCGCCATAATAATGCCGGAGCCTACAAGCCCTACCGCATCGCGGGCTCGGTCACTGCGCGCGAGCAGCATGCCCATCGCCGGTACCAGCGGAAACAGGGTAAGGAAATACAGTAGCGTCATACCATCACTCCCCCATGCAAAAACGCTGCAATTATTTAACGTTATAGCTCAAATTGGGAGTTCAGGCGGCAGGTTTTCGGTCAACTGGGGAGTTTTAGGCGTATGGGGTAAGGACATGTCCGCTTTGGAGTAGAGAGGCAACGCTCCCCCTCTCGTAGCGGCGGGCGCACGGGCCACTGCGCGCGGTTTATTGACCACTTTGAAGGATGTCCCGATAGACTCGCGACGGTCCAAAAAGTTGGCGCGGCAAGAAAAATGCGCCCCTGCGGACGCACCATCCCGTTCGCTATTCCGCCTTTTTAACGCGCGGTTTACGACCCCGCGGCTTATCGACCAAGGCGGCCTCGCCACCGTCGCGATACTGTCGGCACCAAGCTTTAACCGAAGACTCGCTGGGGATCTTGTGCTTGACCATGACCTCACGCACCGTCAGACCATGTTCCAAGCGGTCCTTAACCACGGCAAGCTTAACGTCAAACGAATATGTGTGGTGATGAGAGCCCGCATTGAGAACGGCGTCGGCGCCGCCCACGGCATACGCACGGGCCCACTGACGGGCTGTGGCCTGGGGGATGCCAAGCTCTGCGGCGAGCGCGCGATGGCCGACCCCTTCTTGGAGGATCTCGACAGCGCGCTGCCTAATCTCGGGCGCATGCGTGCGAGTCCTTGTTGTTTCTGACATACCTGCCACTTCTACTTCTTAGCCTTAAACGTTAAATTGCTTTCTTACGTGCAAGTTAGATAGTAGCATTTTACTGTTTGCTCAAAGCAGTTAATTAAAATAGACGCGGCGCTATCTGGGAATTTGACACCAATTTACGACATTTCTTTATTGATTATTTACGCTGGTAACTAGCTCGCAGCTAATCGTCATTCGCTTGCCAGCAAAATTGGCATCTCTTTATGTCCTTTGGAATAGAGGATATAGTTATTAACCCCTCCTCCAATAATTTTGAGCAGTCTGCAAGGCAGTAGACGCCTCACTCCCCATGATTAGCGCGCATTGCCGTCCACCGGGGCAAAACAAAAAGGGCGGGACCTGCTGCGCTTGCAGGCCCCGCCCCGATTGACACCCGATGGGACGCGGCCGGGCGAGACAGATCCGTGCTACCGCCCCGCCTGGCCGCGATGTTCAACTACAGCTCGTTGGCCGCGTGATATGCCGTGCGAATGGCGTTCGCAATATCGGCGGTGCGCTCGCCCGAGCAGTCGCCCACACAGGTCACGGGCACCGTAACGCCATCCAAGTCAAACGCGTTGGCCTTGGAACCGACGGCCATCACCACGTAATCGCAGGCGATCTTCACCGGCTCCTCGGCGCCGTCATCGGCAGTGCGAATGGCCTCCACACCCTCATCGGTAATGGCGATCAGACGGGTCTTCACGTGCTGCTCCACGTTGTGCTCTGCAAAGTCGCTCATAATCAGCGGCATAATGGTCTCGGACTCGCCTGCGGCAATCTTGTCGAGCATCTCCACGATCGCCACTTTGCAGCCGTGCTGCAGCAGGTACTCGGCAGTCTCGGTGCCCACCAGGCCACCGCCAATGACGGCGACGCGGCCCGTAAGCTCCACTTTGCCGGCCAGCACGTCCCAGCTCGAGACGACCTTCTTAGAATCGGCACCCGGAACGGGGATGACCACGTCGTGCGCGCCCACAGCCACAATCGCGGCGTCGGCGGCGTTGAGGTCCTCAGTGGTAGCGGCATGGTTGAGCTCAACCTTCACGCCCAGGCCGGGCAGAATCTTCTCGTAATACTCGACCGAGCGCATGATTTCGTCCTTGCGCGGAGGTGCGGCCGCCAGCACAATCTGGCCGCCCAGATGATCGCTCGCCTCGTAGACGGTCACGTCGTAGCCGCGCTTGGCCGCCACGCGCGCGGCCTCCAGACCGGCAATACCGCCGCCCACAACGGCGATCTTCTTGTCGCCCTCGCCCGGCTTAATGGCGATGGTAGCCTCGTCGCCGTTCTCGGCATTGAGCACACACGAGATGTACCTGCGGTTTTGAATCGCATCGACGCAGCCCTTGTTGCAGTTGAGGCACTCGCGGATGGGTTCGCCCGTGGCGGCCTTCAGCGCAATGTCGGGGTCGCACATGAGCGAGCGGCCATAGGCGATGATATCGGCTGCGCCGTCTTCCAGGATCTTCTCGCCAGCCTCGACCGAAACAACACGGCCCACAGTTGCCACCGGCACGGAGACCAGGGCCTTGACGCGCTCGGCCACGGGCAGCGTCCAGTTGTAGGGCATGGCGCCCATGGACGGAATGGTGTCGCCCATATTGCCGGTGTGGTTGGCTTGTGCAACCTGGATCATATCGATGCCCGCGCCCTCGAGCAGCTTGGCGAACTCGCAGGCCTCGTCGGGCTGCAGGCCGCCCTTGCCACGCGGCGTGCCGTCGGGGTTCTCCATAATCACGGGGAGCTTATACTCCACCATCAGCTGCGGCGCGGCTTCCTTGATGGCAGCGACGACCTCCAGCGCGTAGCGAACGCGGTTCTCAAACGAGCCACCGTACTCGTCGGTGCGCTTGTTGAGGATCGCGGAGCACAGCGAACCCACCAGGCGGTCGCCGTGGACCTCGATGGCGTCGATGCCGGCCTGCTGCGCGCGAGCGGCCGAGGCAGCGATGGCCTCCTTGATCTGGGCGAGCTGCTCTACGCTCGCCTCGTTCACAAAGTGCTGCATGTCGTGGTGCAGTTTGGCGTATGCCTGCTTGCGGATCTCGTTGGACTCGGCCATCTTGGCGGCAAAGGTCTCCTCGTCGCCGGCGGCCTTGGCCTCCTGCGCGGCTTTGGCCGCAGCCATGGAGCCCATGACCATGCGGCCGACACCGGGCACGTCGTACTCGGGGTGGAACAGCTGCAGCGCGACCTTGGCACCGTGCTTGTGGACGGCGTCGGCCAGCGCCTTAAACGTGGGGATCTGGGCGTCGGTCGCCAGCTTGGGCGTGGGGCTTGCGGTCATGACGGGAGCGACGTCGCCGATGACGATGTAGCCCACGCCGCCACGGGCCAGACGCTCGTAAAAAGCCAGGCTGCGCTCGCCGATGGAACCGTCGCGCTCCTCATAGCCGGTGGTCAGCGGCGGGAACATAATGCGGTTCTTGAGCTCAAGGGGGCCAACCGTAATGGGCTGGAGCAGCTTGGACGTAGGTGCGGTCATGGACATTCCTCTCTTGTAGACGCGGCGGCGATGGTGCCGCGTAGTTGTTTAGAGGATATGGCATGGGGGTACAGCGGCACAACGAAAATCGGCGGATAGCAGGCAGCGGCAGGCGGATGGGGCGGGGCGGCCCGTCGATTTGTCTCAATCTGTAACAGCTACCCAGCAAAACCGGGTCTTACTGTTACAGATCGAGATATTCCTCTCGACCCATCCTCAACAATCTAAATCTGTAACATCTAGACCGACTTTTGACCCCTACCTGTTACAGATCAAGACAATAGAAACCATCCCAACAAAACGTCTCGATCTGTAACATCTATCGACCAAAACCGGCCCTAGGCGTTACAGATCGAGACAAACCAAACCGGGCTTCCGAATAATCTTGATCTGTAACAATTAGACGACAAAAATCGCTCCTCGTGTTACAGATTTAGACAAACGGAGGCTGGCGTGCTGGTTTGTCTCGATTTGTAACGGCCAGACGTCCAAATCGGGTCCATCTGTTACAGATCAAGATATTGTTTGAGAAGCTGCGGACCGTACCGAAAACACGATCCCGGAATAACAAAAAAGCTCGTCGGCTAGGCCGACGAGCTGCAAGTTCTTGGTCGCGGGGGCAGGATTTGAACCTACGACCTCCGGGTTACGGATATGGCGGGCCGTCAAACAGCGATTGGACTAAAGCCGGGCCTTCCACAGTGTTTAGTCCTATAAACAGTCCAACATCTTTATTTCTAGTCGTTAGATTGGACTAAAATGACTTTGATTTCGGTATTTAGTCGTATCTTACGACTAAATACCAGCCACGAGACCGTTAGGAGCGATCTTGTACTACAGCGATCACGACGTCCTTGAACTCATCGCCCGTATCGAGAAGCCCTACGAGAGCGAGGTTATCGAGCTCAAGGAAGCGAAAAACGACTTCAGTTTCAAGAACCTCGGGAAGTACTTCTCCGCCCTGAGTAACGAAGCGGTCCTGCGCGGGAAACAAGACGCCTGGCTCATCTTCGGTATGGACAACGACAAGGTCGCATGCGGAACCGCTTACCGAGAAGGAAATCCGGCCAACCTTAGATCCCTTAAAAAGGAGATTGCGGACCGCGCGAACAACCACCTCACCCTGAGAGAGATCCATGAACTCAGGATTGACGGCAAACGCGTCCTCGCGTTTCAAATCCCCGCCGCAACGCCGGGCATGCCAACGGCGTTCAACAATGCGGCATGGGCGCGCGAGGGCGAATCACTCGGGCCACTCCCCATCGATAAGTACGAGCAGATACGCCAAATGCGGAGGCCGGACTGGAGTGCCCTCGAAATCGAAGAAGCAACCTTCGAGGACCTCGACCCCGAAGCCGTGAAGAAAGCGGTGGGGCTCTTTCTCTCCAAGCACCGACGGCATTCCGGGGCGTTCGCGGACATGGATGACCGCACGATTCTCGACATGGCAAACCTAACCAGAAACGGCAAGATCACCCCGACGACACTCATCCTGCTCGGAAGGCCGGAATCCACCCGCTTGCTCGATGGGATGAGCCCGCGCATCACCTGGACTCTCTATGCCTCCAATGGATCGGTAACCTCTTACGAGCACTTCAAACCACCCTTCCTTCTCGCGATTGACCAGGTACTCGGGAAAATCCGCAACGAGAAGTACCGGTTCAACGCAAATGGCGCGAGTCTGTTTCCCTTTGAGGCTGACCAGTACGAACCCGAGATCATCAGAGAGCTCCTGAACAACTGTATCGCCCATCAAGACTATTCCATGCAGGGGCGAATCAACGTCGAGGAATTCGAGGATCACCTCGTTTTCCTAAACGAAGGGTCCTTCATTCCGGAGACAATCGAAAATGCGATGCGGCCGGGTTTTAAGCCAAGCTACTACCGCAACCCCTTCCTTTCCGAGGCGATGGTGCAGATGGACATGATCGACACCATCGCCATGGGAATCCCCAAAGTATTCCAGATGCAGAGAAAGCGATACTTCCCCCTACCCACCTACGACCTTTCGGATCCAACCCGCGTGCGCGTAAGTGTCTACGGTAAGACCATCAATGAGAGCTACAGCAGGCTACTCTATGCTAAGCCGGACCTTCCGATGGACGTCGTCTACCTTTTGGACAAGGTTCAAAAAGGCGAGGAAATCACGAACGAGGAGGCCTCAGAGCTGCATCGACTCAAGCTTATCGAAGGCAGGTACCCCCATATCTCCATCACGAACGCCCTTGCCTCGAAGACGGGACAGGAGGTGTCTTACACGCGCAGCAAAGGCCTCAATGAAGAGGCCTGCAAGGCGCTTGTCATTCAGATGCTCTCAGAAACGGGGCCCGCACCACGTGCGAAAATCACCGCCCTCATCAACGATCTTCTCCCCTCGGGCCTTACCGACGCGCAAAAGGCCAAGAAGGTATCGAACCTTCTAGCGAAAATGAAGAAGGTGGACAAGACCATCGATAGCGACGGAACGGGAAAGACCGCAAGATGGCATGCCCTGTAACATCGTGATAGATCTTACCGTCAGATGCACGGCCCCCAACAGACCGACCGCGATGCGTCCGGGCACCTTACCGGGCGCATCGTCTAGCATCGGAATCCTTGCTCGCGATATCTATCCCCACCAGAATCTGGATACCGCAAGCGTTGTTTTCGATGACATCCCCGCATTTTGTAGTCAGAAAACAGTCGGCTTATAGGACAAAAAGTGTGTCCAATAAGCCCAGTAATTGCCGAAGCGCTTTTAAAGTCCGATCTCCGCGATTATTTTTTTCATCTCGAGGGCCCATCCGAGCTGTTCCTCGATGTACCCCGGCCATGCGTCCTGGTGGCCCTTGATGGGGTGGCCCGCCTTGTAGAAGCGCAGTCCCGAGGCCTTTTTCGCATCGAAGGGTGCCGCCGTCAGCCCGAGGCGCTCCTCGAAGATTCCGCTGTTGGCGATGGCGCGGTGCCCGATCTCCTTGTCGTCGTCCACGTACAGCTCGATACCCGTGCGGCCCTTGTGCGTATCGATGAGCAGGGCGAGATGGTATGCCGAGACCCCCAGGCGAAGCGTCGACCAATGGTCCTTGCTGGGCTTCTGCGGGCTGAACTCCTTGAGGAACTCCGGATGGCCGCCCGCCACCTCGCGGTAGGCCGTCCAGTACGCCAGCTTGACCTTTTCGGTTTCGCTGAGCCCTTCGGAGAGCTTCACGGCCTTGGTCCACTCGTTCGGCTGCTCGACCACGCCGAAGCGCGGGGCGGGCAGGGAGTCCCCGATCTTCCAGAGCTCGACCTCGACCAGGAAGAACCCGAAGTCGCTGTCGGTGTGCTGGTTGAGCCACTCGATGGCCTGGCGGTGCTCGTCGCGGGCGCGCGCCACGACCCAGATGACGACCTCTGCGCCCTTGCCGGCGGCGTACGTGATCACCTTGCCGAGGTGGTCGTGGTTGGTGTCCTCGAGCTGGTTCTCGATGATCACCTTGCGGCCCGTACCGGACTCCTGTGCGTAGATGTCCACGTTGAACGATCCGACCGAGGACTCAGTCTCTATGAGCTCGAGCTCGATTCCGACCGCCATCCCGAGGGTTGCGAGGTTCTGCTCCTCGGCCAGCCACTTGGTGAAGTCGTGGGCCTCATGCGGCCACACCTCGCGCAGGGGAACCTTCTGGATGGTGTCCAGGTTATAAGTCTTCATCCGTCACCCTCTCGCCCGATGCGTGCCTTTCGCAGTCTTCAAGTTAATTGCCATATCTGGCTCCTCTTTCTGTTCTAGTTTACCGAATCGGCTTATAGCCCAACGGGGCCCGACCGTTCCGCAGTTGCGGGGCCTGCCGCCCGTGGCAACAACCTGAGCTCCCCTGCAAGTCTCCTGGACCCGCCTTTGAGGCTAACGAACGTGAGGCCGCCCGAGATGAAGCCGCCGACGACCGGAACGACTTTGCTCACCGCGTCGCCGAAACTGCTTTTGGTGATCTTGACGCCGATTCCGGCAAGAACCTTTTTGATGATCGGGTAGTAGCTCGTCTGCGTAAGCGCCTTGCTGGCGACCTTCTTGGCGATATTCGACTGAACCGTTTTGGAAAACGCCGTCAACGCGGAGTTGGCCCCGCTCACTCCGACCATCACAGCCAGGAGAAGGGCAAAAGCCGCCAAGGTCTCATCGTCCATCTCGTCGCAATCGTCGATGAAGGACCGCCAGCCGTAAAGATACGCCAGTTTCTGCATGATTCGAAAGGCGTGGACATAGTACTGCGTCACGTCCGCCGGGATCGTTCCGAGCATCGCGAGTCCTCCGGGCAATCCCGCGGAAAACGAAAGGACGCTCGATTTCTTCGTCTCGAAATCAATGACGTCCATGGCGATGGAGTCGACAAGGCCGGAATCCATCCCGGCGGCTGCCGGGCTCGTTGAAATAGCGAGCTCCACTCGCTCGTCCGAGACGCCTCGTTTCCGGAGCTCAGAACGGAGGAAATGGTCGCGCTCGATCGCCACGCCCTTCAGTCTCATCACCTTCTGGAGGAAGGCGACGGCATATCTCTGGGCTTCTTCCTCCTCCCGATCAGCCTCGGCCTTTAGGCCCCCAATACCTTCTTTCACAGAATCGGACTCGGATAGCTCCGCCCCCTCTTTTGGCTTTACGGCACTCCCCTTCACGCTACTCACCGACCTTTTCGGCATAGAGATTAAATAGATGGGAGACGATCTTGTTCTCGTCTCCATTGAAATCGACACCGTAGGCCGATTCGATTGCCTCGTCGAGCTTGCCGTGGGCTTCGAACAGCTCTGGATACAGGAACTCGTCCGCCGGTTTATAGAGGTCGGCCAGGGACGCGCCGTGATACAGCCCCCTTGCAGAAAGCACCGCCTGACCGGCATCGATGATGGCCCGCCGTCCCTCATCGGTTAATTTCGGCAGGGGGAAATTGTTCCACACGATGGTGTTCGAGAAACGGCAGTCGCTCTTGAGCTCGCCTCCGACCGCCTTCTGCCACGCCATGAAGACCCCTGATGAGATGATTCCGAACAGGAGACCATCGGGGTCGTCGGCGAAGAAACAGGCGTCCGTAGCGATTTCCCCGGATTCACACCGTTTGACCGTGAAGTACTTTCGCCCACCGGAAAAATGACGCGGGACGCAGAGGAACGGCCCGTCGGCCTTCCTCACCTCAGCATAGCGCCAGGGCTCATCAGCAAGCCGCCTCGTCGATGCTTTCTTCGAAGCCAAACGGAAATCTCGGACTCCCTGGACCCTCTCCCTCAAGATCGGGGATTTCGCGATATCCGATCTAGGCGCGTCCGCAAGCCACAAAGACCATCTTTCCTTGTTGTTAATCAACTCCTGGGCTCCCACACACGGGACTACATATTTTGCGGCGACGCTGTCGGAAATAACGTCCTCGTATTCTTCTCTTGTCTTAATCTGGAAGTATCCCCCATCCGCCGGTTTACCTCCGATGACCATAGGAGATACATCCTCAAACAGTGGTCTCATTTTCTTCTCAACAAAGACGTTCGGAGCGTCAAGCAAGTAACCGTTCAAATTGTTCGGATGCTCAATCGTCCTTTTGCCCCGATGATACGAGAAGGCAACAGGCTCCACGGGACCCTGGGAGAATCCAACGATGACTACGTGCACATGGGCCTCGTCGTCAGCCGCCGAATCCCATACGAAAGAACGGTGTGCGAAACTGACCCTCCATCCCGCGTCGAATAGGGGCCTGAAAAGGGATGGAACCGGCTGGCCCTGGCAAATCGAGTTCGTCGAGACAAACGAAAACTCCGCGTCAGTATTAACCAAATAATCGGCCGCTTTCCTATACCAGCATGTCGCATAGTCGAGATAGCCGTCGTAGCCCCGGCCCCAAACATACTTGAGGTCGTCCACCTGCTCATCGGTCCTTTGGGACTGCCCGATAAACGGCGGATTGCCGAGAACGTAGTTGACCTCATCACTTGGGACCACGTCGTTCCAGTCGATGCGAAGCGCGTTTGCGTTGACGATGCCCTCGTAGTCCGTGAGCGGCAGTTCCTGATAGACGCGCTGCGTCACCTTTGCCGTATCGGCATCCGCCTGCTTCTCGGCAATCCAGAGCGCAGTGCGGGCAACGCAGCAGGCGAAATCCTCAAGCTCGATGCCATGGAAATTCTTCAGACTGACAAGGACGTCGGCGGCCTCGACCTCCTCAAAGCGGAAAGACGTTTGTTCTCCTTGGAGTTCAAAAAGAATACGGTTTTCTAACTGTCGCAGGCAGAGATAGCTCTCCGTAAGGAAATTACCCGAACCTGCCGCCGGATCGAGGATAGAGATGCTACCGATCTTCTCATGGAGCTCCTTGAGAGCACGGGTCCTCGCGCCGCCCGCGACGGGCTTTGCACAGGCCTCATCAAACTCCACCTTGAGATCGTCGAGAAAAAGCGGGTCAATCACTTTATGGATGTTCTCGGGGCTCGTGAAGTGTTGGCCGTTCGCACGCCGATGGTCATGCGACAGCGCCCCCTCAAAGATGGAACCGAAGACCGTGGGGCTCACGCCAGTCCAATCGAATTCCTGACAGCCCTCGACAATGAGCGTATGTCGGAAACTCTCGGACAATGGCGGGATTTCCGTCCTCTCACGAAAGAGGCCGCCATTCATATAGGGTAGCTTCTTCAACCAGTCCTCGGCGTACTTGTCACGATCTTCATCTTTGGTATCGAGCCAGACGAACAGGTCCTTGAGGCCTCGCCTGAGATCACCCGCCTGGAAGTGTGCGACGTAGTCTCGGAAGGCATTTGGCTCCATGAGACCAGCGTCCTCGCAGAACATAAGGAACATGAGGCGCGTCATGAGCACGGAGAGCGCATGGTGGTTCTCGGGCGCGTCGGGGTCGTCGAACGCCTCGGCAACCTGGTCATGAAGTTTCGACATGATCTTGCCGGCCTCTACGGAGACGGCACGGGAGATCGTGGCCGGGGCCTCCGCCCCGCCCTTGAGGAACTGAATGGCCGCGAGATTCTTGGGGAGCTCGGCGAGTGGCAACTTGAAAAGAGGCTCCCGGCATAGCGAGTCCCGTTCGCGGTCGAAGACCCAAAACTCGGCAAAATTGCAAGCGATAATGTAGCGCGGCTGTTGGGAGAGGGGCATGCCCTGAGCATAGGCGTTACCCTGCTTCGCTGGTGTCACCTTGCGTCCCTGGTGCGTCTCCTCCTTGGCGAGATCGATTCCAAGCGACTTCTGCTCGACGAGGGTTTTTGCCGACGGGATGAAGACGTCGATGTACCCTTCATGTGTGCTCGCATCGGTGGAAACGGGCTTTTCGAACTCAAGCCGTGACACCGCGTCCTCTACGCCGAGGACGTTCTGGTAAAAGTCAATCCAGAACCGCTGGGTGTCCTGGTTCTCATTTCCCTTTTTCGCCCACCTGCTTGCAAAAGCTTCTGCATCGGCTTTCTTTCCTGGCATACGGACCCTCACTTGATAGCCTTTTCCACTGAGAAAGATTCTACGGGTTCTTCACTTCTATTTAGCTGGTTTTAGTTTTATTGGCATCCGTTTTGCCTTGGCGGTCGTTGCAATCTGCTCATATTCCGCTCAGGAGTCCTCGCTGCATTGTCAAGATAAAAGAAAACAGCCCAGAGGAACAAGGCCTCTGAGCTGCTAAAAGTCTTGGTCGCGGGGGCAGGATTTGAACCTACGACCTCCGGGTTATGAGCCCGGCGAGCTACCAGACTGCTCCACCCCGCAATGTCTGGGCGCCTCATATGCGCAAGAAAGAATATTACTCGGGAGTTCGGTGGACGGCAAGAAAAATCTCGTAGAGCATAATTCCTTCATATTTAAAACCTCTCAGCCCATATCACCGTAAACGAATCGCAGCCGAGCGCCGTCGACAGCACGTATACAATGGTGCGCGTCCTTTTATGCCGAAACCGGGAGTAGACATGCTGCTCGCTATCGATATGGGAAACACGCAGACGGCCATGGGCCTGTTTGACGGAGACGAGCTGGTGCAGTCGTGGCGCATGCCCACCGACCGCTCCTATACCGCAGATGAGATCCATGTGCGCCTGATGGGTTTTTTTAAGATGTACGGCCTTTCGCTCGACGCGGTCGACGCTATCGCCTTTGCGGGCGTGGTGCCGCAGCTCTCGCGCGAATGGCATGCCGTGGCCGACCGCATTGCCGCAGACGCCATCGTCATTGGGCCGCAGACGGCCGCCGTGACCAAGCTGCGCGCGGCGCGTCCCCAGGCCGTAGGTGCCGATCGCGTCGCCAACGCCGTTGCGGCCGAGACCTTCTACGGCGCACCGGCGATCGTGGTGGACTTTGGCACCGCAACCAATATCGACGTCATCGATGAGGACGGTTATTACATTGGCGGAGCGATCGCGCCGGGCATCCGCATCTCCATGGATGCACTTGCCGCCCGCGCCGCCAAGCTCGCCAGCGTGCCGCTCGAGGCGCCCGAGCACGCCATCGGCCGCGATACCGAGGAGTGCATCAAGGTCGGCGCCGTGGTGGGCACCGCCGCTATGGCCGAAGGCCTGGTCGCGCGCATGAAGCGCGAGCTGGGCCGCGAGGATGCCACCGTTATCGCCACGGGAGGCCTCGCCGGCATCGTCGCCGATTCGACCGATGCCTTCGACGTGGTCGATGGACAGCTCACCATTAAGGGTATCTGCGAAATCTACCGCCGCATGCAGGAGCTGGGGTAAGACAGGGACCGGAGCCAAGCGTGAGCATTGTCTTATCCCCTCGGTTTCTCTGACGCGCGGACTAGGTAACTCTAGTTCTCCAACCCCTCCGTGAGCCAGATCAAGGGACTACGTTTCATCAAAACAGAAAGGTAGCGGGCCAGATCAACGTACTCTTTGCAGACAATACCGACCGTGAAAAGGTCCCCGCGGAGCTTGACGAACTCTTTAACAATCCCGTCCATGCGCTCCTGGCTCACGGGAGTGTGAAAGCTAACGGGAAACCTCGTCCCTTTGACCGACTTTACATAGTCCTTGACCATAAACTCCGTGAACATGCGGTTGATTACCCCCGCACCAGTCCGATGGCCTAGAAAAGCAGAGCGCAAGCTCTCCACGCTCCTCGAACAGTTCCAGATCGAAAAGCCCCACGTCAAGACGCCCCTCAGCACACGCAGACTCATATTCGATGCGCATCGACCCATCTGGAGCTATCTTTTCAAAATAGTCAGCTGGAAAGAGTACGTTGGCAACCCTTGGCATAGCAGCCCCCCCTTCGCAAACCTCAACCTCACCTTTCTTGCACGTCCACCGACGGCAGCG
Organism: Collinsella sp. SGI.095; assembly: GCF_050314535.1. Lineage (NCBI taxonomy): Bacteria > Bacillati > Actinomycetota > Coriobacteriia > Coriobacteriales > Coriobacteriaceae > Collinsella > Collinsella sp. SGI.095. Next base: position 97,717 of record NZ_JBNPNG010000003.1, on the reverse strand, counting down.
CGACGCTTGCCACAAAGAGCGGTACGCCGGTGCGAGACACGAGCGCTGCATAGAAAGGCCTGTCAAGCGTTATCTTGCGCGGCTCTGGCGGGTTCTCCGGCGGAAGGCCCGCGACAGCGACCATCACCGTGTACGCGCCGGCCTCTAGCCCGTTCTCATCGACAGCGAACTTCGCGCCATGGACAATCTGCGTTGGAGTCCCCTCTACCCCCACCATAGGTGTAAGCTCCATCGCAGTTGCCGTAGAGACGCCGGCGGCCTTTAGCAGCGAGCAGACGTCCGAGAGCGTCGACTCGCATTCAAAGCGAGGAATCCCCAGGTCGACGGGCTCCCATTCTCCCTCGCCTTGGGACAGACGCTCGAATAGCCCAAGCGCGTCATCAATATGATCATCCTCGCCGCTCGGAAGAACAAAACACACGCCGGCATCGGAGCTGAGCGGCAACAAGAAGGCAACCCTGCCGTTCTCGACGATCACCGCACAATCGCGCTTGCCACGCATAAACGCTGCTTGAACATCGCCGTTCTTTGCATGGAAGGTCTCAACTTTGGTCGATTCGCCGTCAAACGGATCCGCCCATGCATCCTTCATGTAAAGCGCGCTCACAAGACAGGCAAGAGCCACTGGTGATAACTCGATGCTTGGCGACAGTAGGCCGTGAGTTTGTTCGGCTATCCAATCGGTCACCCGTTGGCTAACGCGCGGATCGGCCAAGTCATCGATTGACACATGCACGCTGCATTTGTCGCACTCGTGCAGAAACGCCTCCGATGGGCTCGCGGACCTGGAAAGCCAAGCCGCCGTTGCCGAGTTCGCATCATAACCGTCATAGCCCCAGTTCCGCTCCAGCTCGATGCCGAAGGGATCACGCTCGCTAAACATGTCGCCATCGCCCAGGAGCATGTCGAGCTCCCGACATGTGGCGCCCGAGGCACCCTTTCGTACAATCGTCAACAAGCTCGCGACGCACGCAGGCGACCAAACCCCGTTCTTGCCTTGAGCGAGTATTTTCTCGGATAGGGATTTTGCAACCCTCCATGCCTGTGGACACGCCGAATTTGCTTTGTCAGCCATAGTCTGCTCCCATCGTTAGGACATAAACTATTATTTCGCACGGCGCGGACACAAATCTCGCACCGGGAAGGCAGCCCAATGGCTTTCTAAGAGGCTCAAAGCCTTCCTATTCCTCAAAAACGAAAATTTTTCAGTTTTGAGGAACAGGCTCGATGCACGCTACGCCTCGCCGCACAGCCACCTCGCCAGGTCCACGATCTGCACCCCATTGCGGTCCGTGGCCTCGTGATGCGTGCGGGCGAGAATCATCTTGGGGTACGCGTCGCCAATGCTCAGCAGTGGTGAAATCTCGCGTTCAAATGTCTTATCCGAGCTGATGTCGTCGCTCACCTGAATGTAGAGCTTCTCGCTTCGCTTGATTGCTATAAAGTCAATTTCCTTTTTATAGAGTACGCCGACGTATACCTCATATCCGCGGCGCAGCAGCTCGATGGCCACCATGTTCTCGTACACGCGACCCCAGTCCATATTGCGTGTACCGAGCAGCGCGTATTTGAACGCGTGGTCTGCCAGGTAATACTTCTCGCCGCTCTTAAGGTATTTCTTGCCGCGAATGTCATATCGACGAACTTTATAGAAGGCAAACGCATCGCACAGGTACCCCATGTACGCACCGACCGTCTTGTTCGTAATCTTTAGCCCATCCGCATTTAATGCATCGGTAATGTTGCGTGCCGACGTAATGTTGGAAACGTTGTCCATCATGTAATCGGCAATGCGCAGCAGCGCCGATTCGTTTCTCACGTTATGCCGCCGCACGATATCTCTCACAATGAGCGTCTTAAAGACGTTGGAGAGATATTGATAGCGCTGCTCCTGCAGTGGATAAGGGTAAGAGCCAGACATACCGCCGGTTCTCGCATACTCATCGAAGCCACGGTCGACCTCGCCCTCGTCGCCATAGAGACGATACTCCTCAAACGAGAATGGGAAAACCTCGATCTCGAACGTGCGCCCCGTAAAGAGCGTCGACAGATCGCTCGACAGCAAAAAGGCATTCGATCCGGTAATGAAGATGTCATAATGCTCGGATGCGTGAAGGCTGTTGATCGCACGCTCAAAACCGTCGCACATCTGAACCTCATCGATAAGCAGAACGTTTTGTTTGCCGGGCACTCTATGATCTTTTACATAAGCGAGCAACGCGTGATACTCGAGCAGGTTCTCGAACTCATCGAGGTTGTAGTTGATACGGATGACATTCGAATTAGGCAGATTTGCCTCCACGTAATCGCGGAGGGCCTCGAGCAATTTTGATTTACCGCTGCGGCGGATGCCCGTGATGACCTTGATATCCGGCACGCCAATAAGGCTCGTCAACGTGTCCATATATGACGCTCTATTGATGAGTTTCATCGGGGCCTCCTCGCGGTCTTTTATCTCTATTCCTCAAAAACGAAAATTTTTCAGTTTTGAGGAATAGGCTCTATAGCGAATATACCTCGCGAAAGGCCGAGCTGCCTTAATCCTATTCCTCAAAAACGAAAATTTTTCAGTTTTGAGGAATAGGGCCGCGATGCCACCCTGTAGTCGCGCAAAGACCCTCCCCGGCAGAGGCAGTTCGCTCTGCCGGGGAGGGTCTTGTTGTCATCGTTGTCTTTGAGCGCGGGCATCTCGCGTTACAGCCCGCGAATCCGTACGGCCTCGGGCGGAAACTCCTGCTCGCCGGCATCGGTCTTGATGGTCGCGCGACCCCAGATGTCCAGGCCCGCAAACACACCAACCGCAAGCGGCAAGCCGTTGGGCGACACCGCCGCAACCTGGCGGCCCAGCAGCGGCACCATGTCGAAGTACTCGCCCAGCACGGGAGCCAGCGGGCCGGCGGCGCCCTGCGGCGTGTTGGCGACAACCGCCCAGGCGTCCACGCGGGCCAGCACGGCGGTAGTCAGCGCTTCGACCAGCGCTTCATCGGTCACATCCAAGCCAAGTTCGCCCAGCGCCGCGCGCTCAATATCCACCGTCACGGCACCGAACATACCCGCGGCACCGGCGCCACCGTTGACGGCGACGCGTGCAAACGACGTCTCAAACGCGGGCGCGCCGCACATAATATCGCTCGGCCACTGAATGCCCACCTTACCGGTAAGGCCCAGCCCCGGCGTCGATGCCGTTCCCGCGAGCGCGTCCATCATGCCCATCGCCGCCACAAACGGCAGGCCATGGAAGGCGTGCATATTCACATCCGGGCGCACGACCAGCGAAAACGTCAACGATGTGTCGCCGGCACTCCAGGCGCACCAGCCCGCGGACACGCCCTCGCGGCCCGCGTCACGTGCCGCGTCGAGCTCGGTACCGGCGGCAACAGCATTCATCTCGATCATCTACATACGCCCCAATTCGCCCACGATATGGCCCACGCGATCCTCGGGCTCCTTGACCTCGACGCCGTTGAAGCGGAAGAACCGCGCCGGGTCGTGCATCAGGTCCTCGAGCGGCACCAGCACAAAGTCGCGTTCGCCAATGAGCGGATGCGGCAGGCGCAGCTTTTTGCCGCCATGGGTCTCGCCATCCATCCACAGCAGGTCCAGGTCGATGGTGCGCGGGCCGTTGACCTTGGCCTTCTTGGATCGGTCGCGCCCCAGCTCGGCCTCGATCTTCATAAGCTCGTCGAGCAGCACCAGCGGCGCCAGCTCGGTCTTGATCTCGATGACAGCGTTGGCAAACGCGTCCTGGCGTGTCTCGTAGGCCGGCTCGCTCTCGTAGATGCGCGAGCAGTTGGACACACAGGTGAGCGGAATCTCGGCGATCATGTCGCGCGCGGCGCGGATGTTGTCGCAACGATGCCCCAGGTTGGAGCCCACGGCCACAAACGCGCGACGCGGCTGCGGCTTGGCAACAGCCCAGTAGCCGTTCAGGAACTGCGCAAAGCCGGTGACATCGTGCACGCGCACGATGTTGGCACCGGCCTGGATAGCGCCCAGGCACACGCCAAAGGTGGCGGCATCGCGCTCGGCGGCCTCGGTCACGCCCGAGACGGCGCCCACAAAGCGCTTGCGCGACACGGCGCACATGAGCGGATAGCCCAGCGACGCCATCTTGGCGGTCTCGCGCTGGATGACGATGTCTTCGTTGGCCGTCTTGCCAAAACCCGGACCCGGATCGATGCAGATACGGTCGCGTGACACGCCGGCGTGGATGAGCGCGCGGGCCTGATCGGACAGAAAGCCCATGACGCGGCGCATGATGGGCGCCGAATCGGGCAGGGTAAAGCGGCGGAGCTGCGAGGTGGGCACATAAGCCTCCTCGCGGCGGGCGCTGCGGCGCATCATGGCGGCCAAGTGATCGCTGGGCTCCGGCGCGGGCTCAGGGGTCGCGGCGGCCTCGGCGGCAGGGGCAACCTGCTCGGCGGCCGGCGTCTCCTGCTTCTGCTCGCCCGTTAGCTCGGGCGCTGGCTCCGGATCGCCAAACGGCAGCGAGGGCTGCACCACGCCACCCGGCAGTTTGGCCTCCGTCTTGGGCTCGCCCAGCAGCTTGCCACGACGGCGGCGGGCGGGCTTCTCGGCCTCGCGCGCGGCCTCGGCAGCCGCCTCGCGCGCCTTCTCGGCAACAAACGCCGCGGCAGAGGTATCGAGCTGCACCGTTGCATGCGTGCGAGCGGGCGCGGCGACCTCGCCGGCGTGCATCACGATGACGCCGCAGGTGCTCGTCGCGACAAACTCGACCATCTTGGGGTCGGTGAAGCCCGTCACGTCGTTGACGATCGAGGCGCCGCAGCGCACGGCCGCCTTGGCAACCGCCACGTGACGTGTGTCGATCGAGACGATGGCGCCCTCTTTGGCCAACGCACGCACAACGGGCAGCACGCGGCGAGCCTCCTCATCGGGGTTGACCGGGGTAAAACCCGGGCGCGTGGACTCGCCGCCCACGTCGATGATGTCGGCGCCGGCATCGAGCATCGCCAGGCCGTACTCGATGGCGGCATCCGGGTCGAAATGCTCCCCGCCGTCGCTAAACGAATCGGGCGTCACGTTGAGGACGCCCATGATGCGCGGACGGTCAAAGCTGAGCTCGTACTTTCCGCACCGCCATGTCTTGCTGTCGTTCGCCATGAACATCCTCCTAAAATGCCCGCGCCGCCACGCTCGGGCGCAGGCGGCGGGGTCGCTTTGCAATTAGTCTTTCTATTGTATCCGCGCGCGCGGGCTAGAACGCAAACGCGGCAGCGATGTCGCAAGAAATCAGCAGGTCGGCATTTGCATCCTGATCGGTGGGAGCAAGATTGCATATGGCCAGCGTATCGCCGGTAAAGTATCGCGTAAGACCCGCCGCCGGATACACCACGAGCGAGGTCCCGCCCACAATGAGGGCATCGGCCGCGGCAATGGCGGCAACGGCGTCGGTCAGCACATGCTCGTCGAGCGGCTCCTCGTAGAGCACCACATCGGGCTTAATGCGCCCGCCGCACGCGGGGCACACGGGCACACCCGCGGCGTCCTCGTGCCCGCGGGCGCAAATCCACTCGGCGCTATAGACCGCGCCGCACGACTGGCAAATGTTGCGATGGACCGATCCGTGCAGCTCGAACACGCGCTGCGAGCCCGCCATCTGATGCAGGCCGTCGATGTTTTGCGTCACCACGGCATTTAGTTTGCCGGCACGCTCCAGCTCGGACAGCTTGGTGTGGCAGCGGTTGGGCTTGGCGCCAAGTGAGATCATCTTGGTGCGGTAGAAGTCGAAGAACTCGACCGGATGCGCCTCGTAAAAGCTATGCGAGAGCATGGTCTCGGGCGGGTAGGCAAACTGTTGGTGATATAGGCCGTCCACGCTGCGGAAATCGGGAATGCCACTCGCCGTGGAAACACCGGCGCCGCCAAAGAAGACCACACGCTTGTGGGTACCAAACAGCTCCGCCAGTGCGGCGGAGGCCCGCTTGGGATCCGATATCGCCTGCGTCATATGAGTCCTCCGTCCTTGTTGGTCGGGCAGCGTCGGGCGACATCCCAGCATGCGGCCTTTGAGTCAGCACGCGCGGAGCCCACCACCGCCCCTTTTGCGCTAATCTTAAGCCTGCTAACCCCGTCGAAAGGACACCATGCCTCAGACTTACACTTTCGCCTCGTGGAACGTCAACGGTCTGCGCGCCGTGCTCAAAAAGGACCCGAGCTTTATCCAGATCGCACAGGAGCTCAATGTCGATATCCTGGCGCTGCAAGAGACCAAACTGCAGGAGGGCCAGGCCGATATCGACCTGCCCGGTTATCACCAAACCTGGAGTTACGCCGAACGTAAAGGCTATTCGGGTACTGCGGTCTTTAGCCGCCAGGAACCGCTGCGCGTGCTGCGCGCCGATGCGCTGCTGCCTTACGCCGGCGAGGGCGCGGCAGCCAAGCTCGTGGCGCAGGCCGCGACCGAGGGCCGTGTCTGCGCGCTCGAGTTCGACAAGTTTTGGTTTGTGGACGTCTATACGCCCAACGCCCAAAATGAGCTCGCGCGCATCGATGTGCGCATGGCCTGGGACGATGCCTATCGCGGCTTTTTGGCGGGACTCGAGCGCGAGACCGGCAAGCCCGTGGTGACCTGCGGAGACTTTAACGTCGCGCACGAGGAGATCGACCTTAAAAACCCAAAGTCCAACCGCGGCAACGCAGGCTTTTCGGACGAGGAGCGCGGTAAGTTTACCGAGCTGCTCGACGCCGGGTTTACCGATACTTGGCGCGCGGCAAATCCCGACGTCGAGGGCGTCTACAGCTGGTGGAGCTACCGCTTTAATGCCCGCAAGAACAACGCGGGCTGGCGCATCGATTACTTCCTGGTGAGCGACGCCATCGCCGGCAACGTGCGCGACACCGGCATCCGCGGCGACATCTTTGGCAGCGACCACTGCCCCGTCACCCTCACCCTAGAGCTCTAGCCCCAGCCGACCCCTCGGGGACGAAGCAAAACGGATCGTTTTCACCTCGCGAGGGAATCCACGCGGCACACCCGCCACGAAACTGCCCCATCTACTACGTTTAAGCCACCACCCTCAACCACGGCGAACAACGCAAAAAGAAAACCGCAGGTAGAAAGCCTGCGGTTTTCATAAAACACGGTCATGGTCGAGGGTATCAAGCTAAACGTAGTAGATGGGCTAGTTTCGTGGCAAGCGCCGTCAACTGATTCCCTGGTGACGTCTGGGAGCGGAAGAAAACGGATCGATTTGGCTCTCTGAGGGCCACGACGCCCGTCATATCAGCCGGCCATTTTAAAACTATGCCGGTTTACGGGGCTAAATCGCAAATCCCCAACCAAACGCAATTCAAGCAAAATAAAACCGCAGGTAGACGGATCGTCTATTTTCGGAAAAAGCCTGTATGGTCTGCCTGTGCCAATCTAGCCCCGTAAACCGGCATAGTTTTAAAATGGCACTTCAACAGTATTGATTCTCGCCCCGGCACAACCGCCACTACAGCCCGTATTTCACGACGACACGGTTAATGCGACGACACCAAGGTTTGTAGAGAGCGGCCAAGAACACGCAGGTCGCAAGGCCGTGTGTGATATCGAACGGTACCGCCGTGGCAAGACGCGCCACGGCGCCCGCCCACGTGAGCGGTTGCACAAAACCGATGATGTCGTAGGCGTTAATCACGGCGCCATAGAGCAGGCCCGACGCAAAGCCGTACGCCATCAGCGCTGGCATGCGCACGGTGCCGTCGGCGCGGTCGAACGCACCCGCATACGCCAGCGCACCGCCAACGTATCCCACGAGCCCCCAAGCATACATCTGCCACGGCGTCCACATGCCCTGTCCAAAAAAGAAATTGCTGGTCAGCGCCGCCAGCGCACCGACCATAAAGCCGTTACGACGACCGAGCGTCGCCCCGGCGATAATGGCGATGGCGCTCACGGGTTTAAAGTCGGGAATGGGGCCAAACAAGATACGCCCCGCCGCGGCCAACGCCGCCAGAACCAGCGTGGGCATAATCTGGCGCAGGCCCGGTCGCGACGCCTCGTAGCCCGCAAAGAACAGCGCGAGCACCAGCGCCACCACGACAAGCATGGCAAGCGCCGCCTGCTCAACGCCTGCCAGCAACGCCGCGGCCATTACCGCTGGCACCGCCAGCAGCAGTGGGATCTCCAGTTTTGCGAGTAGGCGCAAGACGCGATAATCCGCCATCCCATCACGCCCTATAAAACACATTGTCGGCAAAAAAGTCGGCGGGCGGCTCCATGCAGGCAATCTCACCGTCGAACATCATGGCAATGTCATCGGCAACCTGCTCGGCAAAACCCAGATCGTGCGTTGCCATGATGACGGTACCGCCGGCCTCCGCATGGTCGCGCAGGGCGCGGGCGATGATGCGACGGCTGGCCAGGTCCAGACCCTTGGTGGGCTCATCGAGCAATAGCAGCTCGGGGCCGATCAACAGCAGCTTTGCCAACGCAAGCAGCTGGCGCTGCCCGCCCGAAAGATCGTACGGATGGCGCCCATCCAAGCCGGACAATCCCAGACTCGTCGCGCGCTCTCGCGCCATAGCCTCGTCATATCCGCAGGTCGAAGCCCATTCCATCAGCTCCTCGCGCACCGTCTCGGCAACCAGCAGCGCCTTGGGATTCTGAGGCAGCAGTGCCGCCGAGGCCGCCCCGCGCTCCATATGCCCACGCTGCAACTTGACCGTCTTGGCCAGCACCGAAAGCATTGTCGACTTACCGCAGCCGTTACCGCCCACAACAGCATGCACCGCGCCTGCCGAAAACGACGCATCGAGCCCGCGCAGCACCCAGCCGGACGCTCGATCGTAGCGAAACCAGCCCCCTGCCAGGGTGGTAGCCGACCCAGCGTGCATTTTTGGGAGTATTCGGCATCCACCGGCGCACGACGGCGCCCCCGAGTCGTCTTGCGACAGGATTTGCGCCTCAAATTCAGCCGATTTGTCCGATTTCGGTCTTTTTTTTGCGCCCGGAGCGCCCACGCGCGGGTCCAAATAGCCCGGCCGGCCACTGGCGCTGCTGAAAACTCCGTTTTTTGCACGCCGCGAGCCACCCCACCCTGGCACCTCGCCAGAAAACAGCTCTTCGCGATGCCCCAAGGAGGCGATGTCAGCGACCTCGCATACGCGCCCGCCCTCAATCCGATACGCGCACGTCGCGTATTCGAGCATCGGGCGCGGCTGGTGCGTTGCCACAACAACCGTGCAGCCCAGCTCGCGATTCACGCGAAACAGCGCATGCAGAAAATTTTTCTCGGCAACGGGATCCAGTTGGGACGTGGGCTCGTCGAGCAGCAGCACGCGAGGGCGCAACGCCAGCACGGCTGCAAGCGACAGCAGCTGCTTGCGTCCGCCCGAAAGCGCATCGGTATCGCGGTGGAGCCAATCCTCCACACCAAAGAAATAACTGGTCTCGGCCACGCGACGGCGCATCTCGTCGCGCGACATGCCTAAGTTTTCCAGGCCAAACGCCATCTCGTGCCACACGGTTTCGCACACAATCTGGTTCTCGGGGTCCTGAAACACATAACCCACGCGCTCCGCGGACGCGCGAACGTCCATGTTGGCAACGCTTTCGCCCAGCATGCGCAGCTCGCCGGAGCATTCGCCCGCCGGCGAAATCTCGGGCTTGAGCAACGAGAGTAATGTCGACTTGCCCGACCCGGTACCACCGACAAGCAACGCAAACGTCCCTTGGGGAACACGCCAATCGAGCTCCTCGAACACCGGCACTTCGGCCCCGGGATAGGCAAAGCGCAGGCCCCGCACTTCAATCGCCGGCATATCCGAGCCGCACACCGCGTCCGCCATGATGCTCCCGTCCAACCGAGCCATCAGCCAAACCTCTTCTCGTCAATCGCATGCACCACGCAGGGCAGCGCCATCCAGGTCGCGTATACAACATAGCCTGGCCACGGCGCTGGCACCGAAAGCTGCGGGTAAAACGAATACTGCATCGTCGCGGTCCACGCCACTGCCGCCGTGGCCACGCCAAACAGCGCAAGCCCAACCAGCGCGGCAACGTCGCCGCGCGCCAGCCGATACCGCGCGTACGTCGTGCGACGCGCCGCGGCGCCCCACCCACGGGAGCGCATGGCGTCCGCACGCTCCAGCGAATCTTCCATGCCCCAGCCCATCAACACGCTCGATGCCCGTAGGCGCGAACGCACGGGGTCGGCCGGCGCGCGGCCCGGCACATCAATCGCATCCTGCACCGCCAGCACCGTGCGACCGCGACGCAAAAACTGCGGGATAAGCCGCATACACATCGAGATCATGAGCGCGATCACCGGCGCGGTGTTACCCAAAAGCGCAAGCACCCTGTCGTAGCTAAGCATGGACGCCGCGGCCTCAAACCACAGCACACTCGCCACAAACAGCCCGCCCATGCACAGGCCGTATACCATACTCTCCAGATACACCGCACGCATGCCAATGCGGAACAGTTCCGTCGAGCCCGAAGCGCTAAATAACGGGTTGAGCACCGCGATAATCAAAATCACCGGCAGCTGCCAGCGAAGTGCCCCCAACGTGCGTGCGACGCCGCGCGTCGCAAACCCATACGCCAGCCCGCCCGCAAGCGACAGCGCAAGCAGCACCGGTTGCATCGAGAACATGGTGAGCCCCAGCGTCAGCACCATGTAGAGCGCCGGCACCGCCGGATGCGACATCGAGAATGCCGCGACGGGTTCGTTGCCCGATTCCTCTCGCATGATATCCACGGACACCCCCATCCCCTCGCTCAAACGCCAACGCCGCAGTGCCGCCGCCATGCACAACCAGCGCAAACGTCACGCCGGCGGCACCGACATCAGCCGCCATGCGCCAATCGTTACGCGCTCATCATATGCCTGCGGTATCATATTGCGCCGTGTATCGTTTCCAAACTCACGTGTCTATAACGTAACAGGAGATCACATGGACGCAACCGCAATTATCCTCGCCGCCGGCGAGGGTACCCGCATGAAGTCGAACCACTGCAAGGTTTCGCACAAGATCCTGGGCAAGCCCATGGTCCAGTGGATCGTCGACGCCACCATCAAGGCCGGCTGCAGCCGCGTCGTGGTCGTCATCGGCAGCCACGCCGACGAGATGCGCGCCCTTATCGACGGCGCCTACGCCAACAGCGCCACCAAGGTCGAGTGCGTCGAACAGACCGAGCGCCTGGGCACCGGCCACGCCGTAAAGGTCGCGCTCGAGGCATGCGGCATCATGCAAGGCCCCGTCGTCGTGCTCAACGGCGACCTGCCGCTCATCACCGCCGACACCGTCGCCAAGTTCGCAAAGACCGTCGCTACCGGCGAGCTCGCCTGCACCGTCATGACCATGACCCCGCCCGATCCCTTTGGCTACGGCCGCATCAAGCTGGGCGCCGACGGTCAGATCGAGCGCATCATCGAGCAGAAGGACTGCACGCCCGAGCAGGCCGCCACGCTGCTCGAGTGCAACGCCGGCTGCTACGCCTTCGACGGCGCGCAGCTCGCCGCCCACATCAGCGAGATCGGCAACGACAACGCGCAGTCCGAGTACTACCTGCCCGACATGCTCGAGATTCTCAAGGGCCACGGCCAGGCAGTCTCCATCTTCCACTGCGACGACTACCGCGACGGCCTGGGCGTCAACAGCCGCATCCAGCTCGCGCAACTCACCGCTATCGCGCGCGACCGCATCAACGAGCACTGGATGGCCGAGGGCGTTACCTTCATCGACCCCACGCAGGCCTGGATCGGCCCCGACGCCGTCATCGGCCGCGACACCGTCGTGTGGCCGCAGACGCACCTGATCGGCCGCGTCACCGTGGGCGAGGAGTGCCAGCTCGGCCCCAACAGCCGCCTCACCGACACCACCGTTGGCAGCGGCTGCACCATCGATGAGACTATCGCCATCGAGGCTGTCATCGAGAACGGCGTCGACTGCGGCCCGCGCGCCTACCTGCGCCCAGGCACCCACATGCTCGATGGCTCCAAGGCAGGCACACACGTGGAGATCAAGAAGTCCACGATCGGCGAGGGCTCCAAGGTGCCGCACCTGTCCTACATCGGCGACACCACCATGGGTTCCGGCGTCAACGTGGGCGCGGGCTCCATCACCTGCAACTACGACGGCGTGCACAAGCACAAGACCGTCATCGGCAAGGATGCCTTCATCGGTTCCGACACCATGATGGTCGCGCCCGCCCAGATCGGCGACGGCGCACTCGTGGCCGCCGGCTCCGTCATCACCGAGCCGGTCCCGGCTGACGCACTCGGCCTGGGCCGCGCCCGTCAGCTAAATATTGAGGGCTGGGCCGCCGATTATCGCCGCCGTCTGCACGAGGACGACGAGGTATAACGTTTTACCAAACATCTAAGGAGCTGTTCCCATGGGGATGGCTCCTTTTTCTATGCTGACCTGCGCGACCGGATGAGTGGTCGGTTCGTGTCCGTTGACGGTAAAGACGTTATCAAGACCCGATAAACCCCGCTACGCGGTTACAATGCAACAAGGCATCTATATGGCATTCGATATATAAAGGAGAAGGGCAATGCCGATTAATGATCCCGAGAAGTCGGAGAATATGCGCAAGTCCATCCGCGTGTATTCCGGTTCCTCCAACCGTCCCCTCGCTCAGAAGATCGCTGAGTACCTTGGGGTCGAGCTTTCGGGCCTTACGCTAAAGCAGTTCGCCAACGGTGAGATTTACGCCCGCTACGACGAGACCGTCCGCGGCGCCGACGTCTTCCTGATTCAGTCCGTGGCCGGCGGCAACGTCAACGACATGCTCATGGAGCTGCTCATCGCCACCGACGCTGCCAAGCGCGCATCCGCCCGCTCCATCACCGCCGTCATCACCCACTACGGCTATGCCCGCCAGGACCGCAAGGCCGGCCCGCGCGAGCCCATCACCGCCCGCCTCGTCGCCAACCTGCTCGAGCGCGCTGGCGTCAACCGCATCATCACCCTCGACCTGCATCAGGGCCAGATTCAGGGCTTCTTCGATATCCCGGTTAACCACCTGTCTGCACTGCCGCTGTTTGGCCAGTACTACAACGACATGCACTTCGACACCGACAACCTGGTTGTCGTCTCCCCCGACGTGGGTCGCGCCAAAGCTGCCAAGAAGCTCTCCGACATGCTCGGCTGCAGCCTCGCCATCGCCCACAAGGGCCGTCCGCGCCACAACGCCGCCGAGGTCATGGGCATCATCGGTGACATCAAGGGCAAGACCTGCATCATCAATGACGACATGATCGACACCGCTGGCACCCTGTGCGCCAACGTCAAGGAGCTCAAGGCCATGGGTGCCGGCGACATCTACGTGTGCGCCACCCACGGCATCTTCTCGGGCCCGGCCATCGAGCGCCTGAACGACGCCCCCATCGTCGAGTGCCTCGTCACCGATGCCATCCCCGTCGAGGTTGGCGGCAAGATCAAGACTATCTCGGTCGCCGAGGAGTTCGCCGAGGCCATCTCTGCCGTTTACCACGAGGAGCCCGTCTCCACGCTCGTCGGCGGCGACTTCGCGCTGTAATCCAGCGCGCAGCGCATCATCTTTGGTGTTTTTAAAGGGTCGGAGGCTCGCTTCCGACCCTTTTTTCTGCCCCTCGACAACCCGCCTTGGACAGTTAGTTCAGATTTGTATTAATGTGGCATTCGTTTGGGCCATTTAATGCGTCGAAAACTCTCTTGCCGTCATAATTCCGCTCGATTCCTCCACCTATGGATCTCTTCACCATGCCATCGGCCCCATTTTGCCCACCGAGTCCCTCAACAACGGCAATACACCCCGGTCGCCTTGTACAAATCTGAACTAACTGTCCAGCACCCATCTCAGTAGATGCCTCCAAGGCCAACCCATCACTCCATTCTCCACTTTTCCAAGGCATTCCGTATGATGTCGTTACCGCCCGCGGCGCGCGACGCCCCTTTGAGCGAAAAGAACGACACGGCCATATCATTTCGCCAACGGCTTAGTACCTTATAGCTATGACAACCGTAATTTCACATCTCTCCGCCCTCCGCGCAATTCGCCGCGCTCGACGGGCGTACTCCGCCCTTCCCTGGGACGCCATCGATGACGAGCAACAGACACAAGCCCTCGTAGGTTGCGTTCCCAACAAGGACGCCATAGACTTTGCGGCCCTTGCAATACTTGACGCCTGGAGCGAAGACGACTCCGAGCGTCTAGACCTCTTTGTTGCAAGCGGCAGCAACAGACGACCCGACGGACGGCTCCTCCAGCACACCATCACCGCCCCTCTCCCCCAGGGCGCGATCATGCACATCGAAGCCGACATCTACGCAACGTCTCCCGCCATGACGGCCATGCTTTGTTCCAAAAATGAATCGGTTGCCAAAACCTTGATGCTTCTCATGGAACTGCTCGGGACCTACTCACTTCCGCCCGAAGCAACTTACCCCATCGCCTACGACGACACGTGGCCCGAGGCCAACAGCTTCGAAACGATGGACGATCTCGATTGCCAGGGCGATCAACCGACACCCGAAAAGCAAGCCGAAACCCGCTACGAACAGGCACACTACAAATGCGAGCCCGCCACAACCATCGAAGAGCTCGAGGCGGTCGCACGGTTTGCCAAAAGTAGTTCCTACGCCTCGTTTCGCACAGCTATCAAACTCGCCCGGGCCGGATCCGCATCCCCAGCGGAATCATTGATGTTCGCCGTCCTGGGCGCACCCATGCGGTTTGGCGGATTCGGGTGTTGCAGCCTGCCCATGGGAGGCCTGCTGCTCAACTATCGTGTCGATTTCGACACCCTTGCGGTCAACATGTCCTCGGGCATCCCCTACGCCATCTGCGACTTATATTGCCCAGCAGCCGGAGTCGACAACGAATACAACGGAATTGGACATGAGCTTCAAAACGCTCGCATCCACGATGGCAATCGCAACAATGGCCTTAAGGCCATGGGTATCCACGTCCTGGTTATCAATCGCGACCAAATGAAGGACCTTGTTGCACTCGAAGCCTTCGCCCAGACGATGCATCGACTTGCGGGAGTTCGATTCCGCTACCGCATCAAGGGTTATCGCAAGCGTCAGGCCGCCTGGCTCAACACCCTGCGGGCCGGAATCGGCCTCGCGCCGGTCTAAAAGACTTTTACCCAGTGCTACCGAGCATGGCTGGACAGTTAGTTCAGATTTGTATAAACAGACGGCTCATGTCGAGGTGGTTTGCCGCCATCCCGGCGCCAATCACCTCATTTGAAGACTCAAAAGATCTGAAATAGCACAAATTGTGCTCCCCAAAGCGCCGTGACAGTTCCGTGGCCCCGATTTTGGCAGTCAAAGATCTCTTGGTTTATACAAATCTGAACTAACTGTCCATCCCGGCTTCTAACGACTGTCCAAACGCCCTCATGCAGCCTCAATCACCCTCCATTTGACAGCAACAACGGGGTCGCTCACCATAGCAGGCGACAAATCGATGAAAGGAAGCACATGGCAGCTGCACAGCCGCTTAAGATTCGCATGGTTGCCGGACTTGGCAACCCTGGCGATGAGTATGCCGAGACCCGCCACAACGCAGGCTTTAAGGCGATCGACGAGCTGGCGCGTCAGGCCGGCGTCACGTACTGGAAAAACCAGGCCGGCGCCGAGGTCGCGCTCATCAACATCAACGATCCAGAGGAAGAGGGCGGCAAGCGCCAGATTGTGCTGGTCAAGCCGCAGTCGTACATGAACACCTCGGGCGGCCCCATCTCCAAGCTTTGCCGCGAGTACAAAATCAAGGCCGAAGAGTTGCTCGTAATCCACGATGAGCTCGACATTCCCGCCGGCGACGTGCGCGTCAAGGTGGGCGGCGGCCACGCCGGCCACAACGGCCTGCGTTCCATCATCGACAAGATGGGCAGCCGCGACTTTAGCCGCATCCGCACCGGCATCGGCAACCCTCCCGGCAAGATGGCTGTCGCCGACTACGTGCTCAAGCAGCTGCGCGCCCGCGAGGCCGAGGACTTCCAGGACACCTGCGCCCGCGCCGCCGACGCCGCCGGCCTGGCGATTGTGCACGGCGTAATCTATGCCCGCGACCACGTCAACGGTTCCGCCTCTGCCAACGGCAAGCACTAAAACCTACCAAAAAGGGATGTTTATTTTGGCAGGTTTTATATGCGAAAACGCCGCAGCGACCGCATCGCAATAAACCCTATGCCGCCATACATGCCCAACACCTCAAAAGGGGCCGGCCTCACCGATATGCAAGGCCGGCCCCTTTTGTCGTTTTATCTGATAAAACCCGCCAAAATAAACCTGTCTCTTTGTGCTAGATCACTTTTCCCGCCTGCCAAAGATACACGTAAGCAACACGTCCATGAGGGTATAATTTACATCGTATGTCTGCACAACGCCTGTGCGCGTACGGTTTTATTCGGGCTGCCGTCCATTTCCGTGGAGGCACGGTTCGGTTGCCCTAACAAGAGAGGGGTTCTATGTATAAGATCCTGGAGAAGACGCAGTTCTCGGAGAAGGTGTTCAAGTTCCGCATCGAGGCGCCTGCAATCGCCAAGCATGCGCACGCTGGACAGTTCCTCATGGTTCGCGCCAACGAGACGGGCGAGCGTGTCCCGTTTACCCTGGCCGGCTGGAACGGTGACGAGGGCTGGGTCGAGTTCATCTTCATGGTGATCGGCAAGACCACCGAGATGCTTTCCACCTACGAGGCCGGCGAGTCGCTGCGCGACGTCGTGGGCCCGCTGGGCGTTCCCACCGAGATGGCCGAGGGCCCCTGCGCCGTCATTGGCGGCGGCGTCGGCCTGGCAATTGCCTTCCCGGTCGCCAAGCACCTGGTCGAGACCGGCCACGAGGTGCACGCCATCATGGGCGCTCGCACCAAGGACCTCCTGCTCATGGAAGACCAGTTCCGCGAGCTCCTCGACGAGGACCACATCCACATCACCACCGACGACGGTTCCTACGGCGAGCAGGGCGTTGTCACCGCTCCGCTGGAGCGCCTGCTGCAGGACAAGGCCGTGAGCCAGGTCTTCTGCGTCGGCCCCGTTCCGATGATGAAGTTCTCGACCCTCACCGCCCAGAAGTACGACACCCCCATCACCGCGTCGCTCAACCCCATCATGGTTGACGGCACCGGTATGTGCGGCTGCTGCCGCGTCGAGGTGGGCGGCGTGACCAAGTTTGCTTGCGTCGACGGCCCCGACTTCGATGCCACCCTGGTCGACTGGGATGACCTTCGTGCCCGCCAGGCCGCTTACCGTTCCGAAGAGGGCGAGTCCCTCAAGGCCTATGAGGAAAAGAGCTGCGCATGCCACTAGTTAACGGTCGTTTCGTTGCCGATATGAAGTCGCCCCGCACCCCCGATAACGAGGAGCCGGCCGCCGAGCGCGCCTGCGACTTCCGCCCCGTCGACAAGGGCTTCACCGAGGAGATGGCGCTGGCCGAGGCCGAGCGCTGCCTCAACTGCAAGAAGCCGTTCTGTGTTGAGGGCTGCCCCGTCAACATCAACATCCCCCGCTTTATCGAGCAGATCCGCGAGAAGGACTTTGGCGGCGCCCTCGATACCATCCGCGAGGACTCCATGCTTCCCGCCATCTGCGGTCGCGTCTGCCCGCAGGAGAACCAGTGCGAGGGCAAGTGCATCCGTGGTAAGAAGTCCGAGCCCGTGGCCATCGGCCAGCTCGAGCGCTTCCTGGGTGACCGCCCCGAGCTCGCCTCCACGCCCAAGATGGCTCCCAAGAACGGCAAGAAGGTCGCCGTCGTCGGCTCCGGCCCGTCCGGCATCACCTGCGCCGGCGAGCTCGCCCGCAACGGCTTTGACGTTACCGTCTTTGAGGCCTTCTTCACCGGCGGCGGCGTGCTGGTCTACGGCATCCCCGAGTTCCGTCTGCCCAAGGCGGTCGTCAAGCGCGAGATTGACGGCCTTGAGAACATGGGCGTCAAGTTTGAGTACAACTCCGTCGTGGGCAACATGGCCACGGCCGATGAGCTGTTCGAGCAGGGCTTCGACGCCATCTACGTGGCGACCGGCGCTGGCCTGCCCAAGTTCCTCAACGTCCCCGGCGAGAACCTGCCCAACGTCTTCTTCGCTAACGAGTACCTCACCCGCGTGAACCTGATGAAGGCCAACAAGTTCCCCGAGTACGACACCCCCACCAAGCATGGCAAGAACGTCGTCGTCTTTGGCGGCGGCAACGTGGCTATGGACGCCGTCCGTACCGCCAAGCGCCTGGGCGCCGAGCACGCCATCATCGCCTACCGTCGTACCGAGGACGAGATGCCCTGCCGCCGCGCCGAGCTGCACCATGCCAAGGCCGAAGGCGTCGAGGTTCTGCCGCTCGTCTCCCCGCTCGAGTTTGTCGCTGGCGAGGACGGCTCCGTGTGCGCCGTCAAGGTCCAGAAGATGGAGCTCGGCGAGCCCGACGAGTCCGGCCGTCGTCGCCCGGTGCCCATCGAGGGCGCCATCGAGGAGATCCCCTGCGACGTCGCGATCTCGGCTATCGGCACCAACGCCAACCCCTTCGCTGCCAAGATCGGCGGCAAGATGGAGCTCAACAAGTGGGGCTACATCGTTGCCGATGAGGAGACCGGCCAGACCACCGATCCCCGCATCTGGGCCGGCGGCGACATCGTCACCGGTGCCGCTACGGTCATTCTGGCGATGGGCGCCGGCAAGAAGGCCGCCGCTTCGATCACCAAGAGCCTGCTGGGCGAGTAATCACCTGCAGCGCTAGCCACCAAACGGCAAAGTCCCCGTCGGGCACACGCCCGGCGGGGACTTTTTTCTATGTCAGCCGCCCGACCACCACAAAGGTGCCTGTCCCCTTTGTGATGGCTTTTGGTCGGCTAGCCTTCGAGCTGAGCCACCTTGTAGCGGTAGGCAGCGGCTATGACGTCTTTGCAGCCCTCGCGGCCCAGCTTGGCGCGGTTGACGACGATATCCTTGCCGCTCGTCATCTTCCACTTTCCGGCGCTGTAGCGCTTATAGAACGCCTCGCGTGCCTTCTGCTGCTGCTTGACCAGCTTGGCGCCCTTCTTTTTGTTGAGCCCACGCTTCTTGCGCACGATCTCGACGCGGTCCTCAAAGGGTGCGGTCACCAACACGGCAATGTGATTAGGGTTGTTACGCAGCAGGTAATCGGACAGGCGACCCTCGATAATGCAGCTCTCGGTCTCACCCAGGTCCAAAATCACCTGACTCATCTTTTGGAACAACTTGTCCGAGTACGAACGTGCATCGTAGCGGTCGGGCAGAAACGCCATGTTCTCCACGGCCAGACGCTCGTCATAGGCGGCCATCTTATCGAGCGACTCACCCGCGCGCATCGACGCACGCACCAGCAGCTCGTTGTCGTACAGCGGAATTCCCAACTCGTTGGCAAGCATGCGGCCAATCTCGTGGCCCTCGGCGCCAAAGTCGCGCGCGATGGTAATGACCACAGGATTCTTCTTGTTCTCCAGATCGCTCATCGCGATTCCTTTCTCTATGTAACAAAGGGACAGTCCCTTTGTCACATTCATTTTGCCCCCACCTTCGTCCTGGTTTCCCAAGTGCGGCAGATTGCCCCGAAAGAGGAGCGCCGCGTACTAAATGTACGCAAGCGACGATTGAGGGGCAAGGTGCCGTGCTTGGGGAAGCAGGACTATGCGGCCACAATGCGACGTTGATATGCCCTCACCAGCAGCGAGATACCAAAGTTGAGCACAAAGTACATCGCAAACACCAGGCCGTAGAGCATAAGCACCTGCGACAGGTCGATCGCGTGGGCCATCACGACGTTTGCCGTGTACATGAGCTCGGCCACGTTAATGCCCGAAAGATACGAGCTGTCCTTGATGACGGTCGTGCACTGGCTAAACAGCGCCGGAATGATCGTCTTAAACGTCTGCGGCAGAATGATGTAGCGCATGGTGGCAAAAAAGCCAAAGCCCTGGCTCTGCGCTGCCTCAAACTGGCCACGCGGAATCGAGTTGAGGCCGCCGCGCACAATCTCGGCCATAACAGCGCTGGTAAACAGCGTAAAGGCGATGGTCGAAATCGCAATGTCCAAACCCTGCACCGTAAAGTAGATAAACAGGATCCACAGCAAGTTTGGCGTGCAACGGAACAGCTCGATATAGGCGCTCACCAAAATACGGAATGGACGGGGCGCGTAGCTTTTAACGAGCGCCAGCACCGTGCCAAAGATGAGCGAGAAAAAGATCGACAGCGCCGAGATCTCGATCGTTTTAACAAAGCCGCCCCAAATGTAGAGCAGGTTGGTCGCGTTGAAGATTTCCATGCGCTAGGCCTCCTCTACGTTGTCGAGCCCCAGCTCGGCTAGGCTCACGCCGCGCGGACGCTCCTTGGAGCGGCGCTCGAGCCACTGCACCAGCATGGCGAGCGGAAAGCAGATGATGAAATACATAAGGCAGCAGACGATGTATCCCTGCAGGTAACCGTACAGACTCACAAAGTTGTCGGAACGGTACATAAGGTCGCCGCCGGCCACAAGCGCCAGCACCGACGTGTTTTTGACCAGGTTGAGTGCCTGGTTGCACAGCGGCGGCAGAATGATCTTGAACGTCTGGGGCAGCACGATGTAGCAGTATGTCTGCGCACGGGTGAAGCCCTGGCTCTGGGCCGCCTCCATCTGGCCACGCGGAACGGCCTCGATACCGGTACGGATGACCTCCGAAATGTAGGCAGCGTGATACAGGCCTACGCCCAAGAAGCCCAGCACAAACGGCGCGATACGCACCGGCTGGTCGGCACCGGTTATGGCCTGCAAAAACTGCGGACCGGCCATGTACATAAAGAGCACCTGCACGGGCAGCGGGGTGTTCTGGTAAAACTCCACGTACACGCGGCTTATGGCGCGCAGAACGCGAGAACGAGTGGTAGAGAACACGCCCAGCAGCGTGCCCAGCACCAGCGACAGCAGCAGACCGGCAACGACCACCTGCATCGTCACGCCAAAGCCCTCCCAGAAGGGCCCCATGTTTTGGAATGTCGTCGACCAGCGGTCGGCGTCAAACAATCCTTCGAGCATTTGATTCCTTCCTTGGACGATGCGCCTATACAAGACCCCAGGTCTTGACCTCTTGGTCGAGCCAGCCGTCGGCCAGGCGATCGCATATCACCTGATCGACCACGGCCGAAAGATCACAGCCCTTCTTGGTCGCCACGCCGTAGCCCTGCTCGCCAAACTTGACCTCGGGTTGCAGCAGCTCGACGGTCTCGTTCATGTAACCGGCCAGCGTGGAGCGGTCCATGGCAAAGACGTCGATATTGCCGGCATCGAGCGAGCTCTTAATGATGGGGTAGCCGCTAAAGGCCCTAAACTCGGGCTCGCAGCTAAAGCCGTTGTCCTTGATCATCTGCTCGATCAGGCCCTGCGTGGTTGCACCCTGGCTCACGCCAATGACTTTGCCGTCCAGGTCCTCAATCGAGGTAAAGCCCGAACGCTTCTTGACCATGAGTCCCACGTAGTCGGTGCGGTACGGCGTCGAGAAATCCCAGCTCTTCTTGCGCTCGTCGGTGATGGTGTAGGTCGCCGCGACCACGTCGAGCTGGCCGTTATCGATCAGCGGGCCGCGCGTCTTGGGCGTTACGTCAGTAAACTCGACAAGCTCCTGGGCACGGGCCTCCTTGTAGCTCACGCCAAAGACGGCAGCGGCGATCTGGTAGCACAAATCGACCTCCATGCCCTCAAAGCGGCCCTTGGCGGTGTCGTAATAGCCGTAGCCAGGAACGTCCTTCTTAACGCCGGCATTCAGATGGCCACGCGACTTGATGGCCGCAAGCTTAGACCCCTTGTCGGAGTGCTCACCGCCGGTGGAGTTGCCGCAACCGGTAAGCGCGGTCCCCGTCAGCGCGAGCATACCGGCGCCCGCCAGCTGCAAAAAGTGGCGGCGCGACACGGCCGCCCTCGTCATATCCGTCATGTCCATCACCGTGCCTAGTGCAGAATCTTGGACAGAAACTCGCGGCAGCGCGGGTTCTCGGGGTTATCGAAGAAGTGCTCGGGTGTGCCCTCCTCCAGGATGCGGCCGTCCTCCATAAAGATGACGCGGTCGGCCACCTGGCGCGCAAAGCCCATCTCGTGCGTCACGCAGATCATGGTGATATCCTCCTGCGCGAGCTCGATCATAACGTCCAGGACTTCCTGGACCATCTCGGGGTCGAGTGCCGAGGTCGGCTCGTCAAACAGGATGATAGGCTGCTTGGTGCACAGGGCGCGGGCAATGGCGATGCGCTGCTGCTGACCGCCCGAGAGGTTCTGCGGGTACTCGCCGGCCTTATGCGCCATGCCGACGCGCTTGAGCGCGGCGATGGCGATCTCGGTCGCCTCCTCCTTACTCTTCTTTTGCAGCTTGATGGGCGCGAGCGTCAGGTTGCCCAGCACCGTCATGTTGGGATATAGGTTGAACTGCTGAAACACCATGGAGCTGTACTTGCGAGCCATCTCCAGATGATTCTTCTTGGTGAGCGGCGTACCGTCGATGATGACCTCGCCCGACGTGGGCTCCTCCAGATAATCGACGCAACGGATGAGCGTGGACTTGCCCGAGCCGGAAGGCCCGATCATTACGAGCTTCTCGCCGCGCTTGACGGTGAGGTTGATATCTTTGAGCACATGCAGGTCGCCAAAGTACTTGTTGAGATGCTTGATCTCGATCATGTCTGCCATGAATATCCCTTCCCTGCGCTTACACGAATTGCTCTATTTTACGGAAAGAACCACGTTTCCGCAGCCCACACTGCATTCCCGTAAAGAACCCGCAACCTTTAACCCACTCATTTAAGCCTGTCCCCAATGAGCGCCCAATGACCAGCCAAGGGAGGCGCCCTTCATCGGCCAACAAAAAAGGGGCGCGACCGCAATGGTCACGCCCCTCAACACCAACTATGTACCGCTCGGCCCTACACGAGTTTGCCGCCGACAATCTTGGCAGCTGCAGGCTTATCGAAGTTGCCGCCGGTGGCCTTGCCGAGCGCCCCCATAACCTGGCCCATCTGCTTCTTGGACGTGGCGCCCAGCTCGGCGATGACCTGCTCAATCAGCGCCTCGAGCTCCTCGCCCGAAACCTGCGCGGGCAGTAGGCTCTCCAGAATCTTGACCTGCTCGGTCAGGTTGTCGGTACGATCTTGATCGGTACCGGCCTTGATGGACATCTCCAACGTCTCGCTTGTCTGCTTAATCAGACGCTTGATCATGCTGTTGACGTCTTCCTCGGTCACGTCGCGGCGCTCGTTGACCTCGATGTTCTTAACCTCGGCCTTTACCTGGCGAATGATAGACAGGCGCACCTTGTCCTTGGCCTTCATGGCGGCAATCATTTCCTGCTGCAGCTCTTCGTTGGTCATCTGCAAATCCTCCTCAATAGTGTGGGCGGCACTCGCACGAGCACCGCCCCTTGATTACTCAGTCGTCGACGAATCGTCGGTCGAGCTCTTGGTGACGCCCTTCAGGCTCACGTTATAGGGCACGTCCTTGGGCATGGGGTTGACGGTAATGTCGGCATCCTTCGTGTACTTCTCCAGCCACTCGTTGTATGCCGTGCCCGATGCCTGGGTCTTCACCACATTGGAAACGTACTTCTTAATAGCCTTGGGCACCTGATTGATGTCATCGACCTGGCCATCGACATGGAAGTAGTCGGTGCACTTGATGATGTGGTAGCCATACGTCGACTCGACCACGTCGCTCACATCGCCCTTGTTAAGGCCCTCGAGCGCCGTCTGGTAGCTGTCGACAAAGGTGGTGAGCTTATCCCAGCCCACGTCACCCTTCTTCTCCTTGGAACCGGTGTCGTCGGAATACTGCTTCACGGCATCCTCAAAGCTCAGCTCGCCGGAGTTGATCTTATCCAGGCACTCCTGCGCCTCGGCCTTGGCGGCGGCCTTGTCCTCGTCGGAAGCGTCGGAATCAACCTTGATCAGGATGTTCGACGAGCGGCGGGCATCGTTGTAGTTAGACAGGTTCTCGTTAATGTAATCGACAATCTCGCTGTCCTTGGGCTTGCTGGTGGGAGCAACGGCATCCTTAAGCTTCTGCTGCGCCAGGCTCTCCTTGAGCGAGTCCTTGTAGGTGTCCTCGGTATAGCCGTAGGTCTTAAGGGTCTCCTTAAAGGTCTTGGCGCCGCCCGCGCTCTTGCAGGCGTCCTTCCAAGCCTTCTCTACTTCCTCGTCCGAAACCGTCACGCCGTTCTCCTTCTGCGCCTGCTGGAGCAGAATCTGCTGCGTATAGGAATCGATGAGCTGTTTGCGGTACTTCTTGGGCGTCAGGTCGTTATTGACCAGGTACTGCGCCCAATCCTTGTCCTTGGTATAGCCGTAAGACGTGCGCATGCTCATGATCTGCTTGGTTACGGTGTCCTCGGTGAGATTGGCTCCGTTGACGGTAGCAGCCACACCGCCGGTCAGTTTGTAACCCGAGTTATTGTTCTCGGTCTGCGACATCAAACCGGAGCACGCCATCGCCGAGACGGAAAGCAGCATCGCCAGCACGCCGATAACCACCAGGACGATCTTGACGGTCTTGGACACATAGGTCTTGCGCTGCTTCTTGCGAGAGCTGGAGGCAGCGCGGGACCGTTGCTCGGGCGTCGGTGCGGCCTCTGGGTTCTTTTTCTTGTTTGCCATAGTTGGCCTTTCGCATAACGAATCGAACAAACGTCATTGTGTCACAACGCAACCCCGCGGCACACCTGGTGCATGGGAGACAGGTCAATCTGCACCATTTTGGTGCAAAGGGGACAGTTCCGACAGCTAGGGACGTTCCTTTTCTGCCGGCAGTTAGGGACAGTCCCCAAATGCCGGCCCTAGAAGTGGCGGCGGATGGCGTCGACCATGCCCTGGGACGAGGTCTGGCCGAGCACGTCGGCTGCGGCGTCAGCATCCATAAAGATATTCATAAGCGCTTGCAGGGCCTCGACCTGGCCGCCCGGCTCGGCAATACCCAGATTGATGATGATCTGCGCCGGCACGGGGGCACCCATGCCCGCCATAGCATTGAACGTCACGGGCGCGGAGGGCTTAATCACCGCGATATAGGGCTTAGCCACAAACCCCGGATCGGTATGCGGAATGGCAATATTGGCCGCCGGCATGGCGAGGCCCGTGGGATAGATGTCCTCACGCGTACGGACGGCATCGAGCCAACCGGACGCAATGTAGCCGCGCGGAGCAAGCTCGCCCTCGAGTCGCGCAAACACCTCATCCGGCGTCGCGCACTCCCAATCAAAAAACACCAGCTCAGGCGCGAATAGCATCTCGGCGTTATCCGCCATACCGTCCTCCAAAGTTGCATGAGGTTCACAATGCCCCATATGATAGCGAAACCAGACAGGCAAGGTTAGCCGAGGATCCCAATCATCTCGAGTGCGCGGGCAGGCGTCAAGCACACCTCGGGCATCGCCTCCAGCATGCGCCGGTCGCTCGTGACCACGTAGTCAACATCTGCCGTCTCGCCCGAAGCGATGATGAGGTTGTCTTCGAGATCCGGCATGCGCTTGCCAAGCATGCGCGCCAACTCGCACTCTGCCAACGAAAGCGGAGAGGCAGTTGCCACCTGCATCATGTGCTCGATGCAGGCCCATGACGCCGAGGCAAACGAAACGTTAATCCCATTCGCATTCCGCCGGGCCAGGCGCCGAGGCAGGATATAGAACACATCCTTTACCGTCGTGGGCGCGTACAGAAGGTCAATCTTTCCCGCCTCGGCCAGTTCAACTAATCTCTTCGCTTCGTCGAACGCCCCCTCTTGCAGGTAATAATCGAGCCAAACGTTCGTATCTACCAAGAGATGCTTTGCCTCGATCATCGACAATTCGCCTCAATATCGGCACTCATCGTGTCATACATATCATCTCGTACGGCATCCCAGTCTTCCGCAGATGATCCAACTGGCGCAAAATCCGAAGCATTTAGCCCCAGCGATGAAAAAGCTAGGCCACACCCCTGCTCAGCCAGGCTCTCCGCGCGGGGCGCCTCGCGCTTATCCGTCACCATAAATCCCGGCAACGCTTGATGCTCGACAAGATAGGCCCAAAGCGCACGAACGGCATCGCTCGGCCCCAATCCATTGCGTGTCAGGACCGCATCGCCACCAGCCTTGAGCATAGGATCGATTCGTGTGTTGAGCTGCACCGTTGCTGCACCCATAGCGGCTCCTCTCTACTTACTAGCAGTATAGCAAACATAAAAGGCCGCGCAAAAGGGCCCCGCCCACACACGGACGAGGCCCTATCGGATTTCTTGGAATGGGAATGGTGCCCGTCACGTTATCCAGAGCCCAAAATCAAAGAGGTATTAAGCTGATTGGGGCACATGTGATTCCATATGCCCCAATCAGCTTTTTTGATAGTTTACGTCGCAAGGAAAACCAGGCGAATCCTTTTACGCACGATGGCGCGCCGGATCAATTGCCACCTTACCGCTCTCCAGCACGTGGACGCGGCCGTCAGCGAGCATCTGCACGACTTCGGGATACAGCACGTGCTCGATCGCGTGAATGTGCTCCTCGAGTGTGTCGACATCCCAGCCTTCCTCAACAGCCAGCGCGCGCTGGGCGATGATGGGACCGTTGTCGTAGATCTCGTTGGCAAAATGCACAGTCACACCGGTCACCTTGACGCCGCGCGTAAAGGCATCGTCGATCGCATGCGCACCGGTAAAGCTCGGCAGCAGCGCCGGATGCAGATTGACAACGCGGTTGGGGAACGCCGCCAGCAGCGGCGTATGCACCATGCGCATGTAGCCAGCCATGACCACATACTCGCAGCCGCGCTCGAGAAGCTCGTGCGCAATAATCTCGTCGGCGGCGATAGGGTCGGCGTAGACATCCTTGGAGAGCGTCAGCGTCTGGATACCCGCACGCTCTGCACGCTGCAGGCCCTTGGCCGAAGGACGGCTCGACACCACGAGCTCGATCGAAGCATTGAGCTTGCCGGCGGAGATCAGGTCGATCAACGCCTGTAGGTTGGTGCCCGAACCGCTGATGAGCACGCCGATCTTGAGCGGCTCGGTGGTATCGGTGCCGGTCGGACGGGTATAGGGCGCAAAACCCAGGCCCTCGGCGGCAGCCGTCTGCTCGTTAGCGCTCATCGGAGTACACGACCTTACCGGAGCCCTCGACGCATTCGCCCACGCGGAACGGCTTCTCGCCCAGCGCGACCAGGGCATCGGTTACCGCGGCCTCATCTTCGGGAGCGACAATCAGGCACAGGCCGACGCCCATGTTGAAGGTCTTGCATGCCTCGTTGGGCGTAAGCTCGGCCTGGTGCGAAACATAGGTGATGACGGGCGGAATGTCCCAGCCCATCTCGGCGCCATTGCGGGTAACCACGGCGTCGACGTCGTCGGCCAACGCACGGTTAAGGTTCTCGGTGATGCCACCGCCGGTGATATGGGCGATGGCGTGCACCGGAGCGCCGCCGCGGAGCAGCTCAAGAATCGGCTTGACGTAGATGCGCGTGGGGGCCAGCAGAGCGTCTGCCAGTGATGCGCCGCCGAGCTCCTCGAGCGGACGGCTCAGCTCCTCGGCCTTAGCGGCGGCCTCGGGCGTACCCGGCTTGATGCCGTCAACGCCGATGACCTTACGCACGAGCGAGTAGCCGTTGGAGTGCACGCCGGTGGAGGGAAGGCCCAGAATCACGTCGCCGGGGCGGACGTTGGCGGGGTCGAGCATCTTGGGACGGTCGACGACACCCACGGTAAAGCCGGCGAGGTCGTAGTCGGCGGGAGCCATGACGCCCGGGTGCTCGGCCATCTCGCCGCCCACGAGCGCGCAGCCCGCGAGCTTGCAGCCGTCTGCCACGCCCTTGATGATCTTTGCCATGTGCTCGGCCTCGATGTGGCCGATGGCAACATAGTCCAAAAAGAAGAGCGGCTCGGCGCCCGAAGCCAAAATGTCGTTGACGCACATGGCGACCAGGTCCTGGCCCACCGTCTCGTGACGGTCCATAATCTGGGCGAGGACGAGCTTGGTGCCCACGCCGTCGGTGCCGCTGATCAGGATCGGGTCTTCCATATCCTTAAGTGCGGCGGCCGAGAACAGGCCACCAAAGCCACCGATGCCACCGATAACCTCGGGACGGTTGGTATCCTTAACCATTTGCTTAATAGCGTCGACGGCGCGGCCGCCCTCGGCGGTATCGACGCCGGCATCCTCATACGTCACATGCTTGCTGTCGCTCATCTGAGCCTTCCTCTCCCACTACCGTTTGACACACAGACGCCAAACAGTGCTCATAGTTGCGTTCATATCGGCGCACACCGCAGCGGTGCGCGCCGTCATATCAACAAAACAGCAGATAAAACCTGCCAAAATAAACCTGTCCCTAAATGGCAGGTTCTAGGCCTCGCCGTGTTTCTCTTCCCAGCTGCGGTCATCGTATTTCTCGACCACGGCGTCGTCGCCAAAGTGCAGCGGCTTATCCAGGTTGCGGGGCTTAAAGCCCTCCATAAACTTGTCGCGGCCAAAGCTCTCGGGAATCGCCACGGGATAACGGCCGGTAAAGCACGCATCGCAGTAGCCGCCCTTGGGCATGACCTTCAGCAGGCCCTCGACCGAAAGGAAGGCCAGCGAATCGGCGCCAATGTACTCGCAGATCTCATCGACCGTCTTGTTAGCGCTGATGAGCTGCGACTGCACGTCGGTATCGATGCCGTAGAAGCACGGCCAGATGACCTCGGGCGAGTTGATGCGGATGTGAATCTCCTTGGCGCCGGCGTTGCGCAGCATCTTGACGAGCTGCACCATGGTGGTGCCGCGAACGATGGAGTCGTCGATGACGACCAGGCGCTTGCCCTCGATATTGTCGCGCAATGGATTGAGCTTCATGCGCACGCCCATGGCACGCAGCTCCTGCGTGGGCTCGATAAACGTACGGCCCACATAGCGATTCTTGATGAGGCCCTCGCCAAAGGGGATGCCGCTCTCGCGCGAATAACCCTCCGCAGGCGGCAGACCGGAGTCGGGCACGCCGATGACCAGGTCGGCATCGACGGGCTCCTCGTGTGCCAGCTGACGACCCATGTCGTAACGGCAGGCGTAGACGCTCTTGCCATTCATGATGGAGTCGGGGCGGGCAAAGTAGACCTGCTCAAAGATGCAGTTAGCGGGCTCTTCGGCAGCGGGCACACCCTGCTCGGATACCAGGCCCTCGGCACTGATGCGCAAGATCTCGCCGGGACGGACATCACGGACATACTCGGCACCCACAATGTCGAGCGCGCAGGTCTCGGAGGCAACGACCCAGCCGCCAGCGCGCGTGACATGAGCGGCAGCGTCGACCGTCGCGGCGTCGTCTTGCGACGGTAGCTGCGAAACGGATGCGGCGTCGGCCTGGTCCAGGCCCTCGTCCACGAGCTTGCCCAGCACCAGCGGACGAATGCCATGTGGGTCGCGGAAAGCGTAGAGTGCCTGCTCGTTGATGAGCGTCATGGCGTAGCCGCCGCGCACGAGCTCCATGGTCTTGCGAATGCCCTCGCGCAGGTGGCCCGTACGCTGGGTAAAGTAGCCAATGAGCTTGGTCGCGACCTCGGAATCCGAATTGGAGAGGAACGGCACGCCGAGCTCGATCAGCTGGCGGCGCAGCTCGTCAGTGTTAACCAGGGTGCCGTTGTGCGCAAGCGCGATGATGACGCTGTTGATGGTGGAAAGATGCGGCTGCGAGGCTTCCCAGCTCTTGGCGCCGGCGGTGCCATAGCGCACGTGGCCCACAGCCAACTGGCCGGAGAGCGTCGACAGGTCGGCGTTGGAGAACACGCGATCGAGCAGTCCCAGGTCTTTGCGAACCATAACCGTGCCGCCATCGCCCACGGCGATTCCCGCCGATTCCTGGCCGCGATGCTGCAGCGCACGCAGACCAAAGTACGTCAGTCGAGCCACGTCGCGATCGGGTGCCCACACACCAAAGATGCCGCATTCCTCATGCAGCTGGTCGGAGTCCGGATCATACGTCGACATGGTCGTCACCCGTCCCGTAGCACGCTCGGCCGCGCGGATGGTTTCTTGAGACATGGCATCCCCTCAGAGCCTCGTTATTTGGCGTTACCTGCCCTATTATACGCACGGCAAGACAAGCACTCCCGCGCATGAACAGCGGTTTTTAAAAGCCCACCGAGCTTATAATCCGTTTTGCGGCCAAACATTTTATCGGGCAACCCGCCCTCGGGGCCAACGGTCCCGTATGTTTCCGTCGCGACGCGTTTCGCCCACCGTTAGGGCTTACATTGCTGCAATTGGGCCATTCGTCCTGTCTTTTAGCAGGTCGGCGGCGTATCCTTGTAACCTACAACAAAACGAGAAAGGTTCCGTATGGATCGAAACGAACTCGACCCCAGCGTCCCCAGCGCCACGGAGGTCAAGAAGATTCCCCTCATCATTAAGGTGTACGCCGTCCTGTGCATCCTGTCCGGCGTAGGCACGCTCCCTTCGGTCGGCGCCTTTATGTGGCAGGTCATCACCGCGCTCATCAACGGCAACGCCGCCGCCAAGCTCGGCGACAACACGCTCGTCGCGGTCGGCCTTATCGTCGCCGGCATCATGCTCTCGGCGGCGAGCGCGGTCATCTTGATCATCTTTGGCCTGGACCTCATCAAGAACCAGCGCCGCAACGCCGCGCGCCTGTCCTATATCCTTATCGCACTTACCGTCGTTGAGCTTTTGGTCGACGTGATGCTCCAGGGTATCGGGCCGTTCTTGCTGCGCCCCGCCATCCAGCTCGGCATCCTCGTCGCGCTTTCGGCCACTGTTGACCCAACGCTTCGTCAGGAGCGCGAACTGCAGCGCCGCCTGCAGGAGATGCTCGATCGCGACGCCGCCGCCGAGGGCATGCTCGGCCGCGATGAGACCGGCGAGGGCTACATTAAGCTCAACTACTTCAACCTGTTCTGGGTATTCTTTGTCTGCTGCGTGCTCGGCCTGATCCTGGAGGACATCTGGCACATGACGGTCGACGATCCAGGCGTCTACCAGAACCGCGCCGGCATGCTATTTGGCCCCTTCAGCCCCATCTACGGATTTGGCGCCGTACTCATGACCATGGTGCTCAACCGCTTCTACAAAAAGAACCCCATCATTATCTTTTTGGTGAGCGCCCTGCTTGGCGCAAGCTTTGAGGTCTTTGTGGGCTGGTTTATGCAGACCTCGTTCGGTGTGGTCTCGTGGAGCTACTCGCATATGAAGCTCTTTGGCATGCCCGATCCGCTCGCCGTACTTACGGGCGGTCGCACTTGCACGGGCTTCGCCTGCCTGTGGGGTCTGGGCGGACTCATCTGGATCAAGCTGCTGCTGCCCAGATTGCTCAAACTCATTAACATGATTCCCTGGAAGAGTCGCTACTCAGCCACCGTCATCTTTACCATCATCATGCTGGTCGACGGCGTCATGACGCTGCAATCGCTCGACTACTGGTACCAGCGTGTCAACGGCACGGCCAGCGATATTCCCGTTGCGCAGTTCTACGGAAAGTACTTCGATAACGAGTATATGGAAAATCGCTTCCAGAGCATGACCATGAGCCCCAAGGACGCCACACGCGTGTAGCGAGCGCCGGCACAAAACAGCCCCAACACACCAAAGCCCGCTGGCAGATCTACATGAACTGCCAGCGGGCTTTTGCTATAGACGTACACGGGTTGCCGGCTAGGCGTTACGCTTCGCGCTCGACCTCGCTCACGCACTCGTTCTTGATAGTGCCGACGAGCGCCTGCAGGGCATCGACCACATGCGGGCGAATGTCTCCGCCAATGAGCACGAGCATGATATCGTCGCCCACGGCAAGCTCGCCGCTCGCCAGCCATACGCGCACATAGCCGATGCCGGGCATCGTGCGCGTTGACTCGATAGCGGCCTGCACCTTTTCGGCATCGAAGCCAAACACCATGCCGCCCACCTTGTGGCCCGGCGCCACGCCATCTGTCTCGACACCGCGCGCCTCGGACTTGGGTGTCGCACGCACCACGCCATTGTGCGTCAGGTACATGCCACACGCCGGCGCCGAAGCGTCGGCCTTGGCTTCGCGCAGCCACGCATCGACCGAAGGCATCAATTTGCCACTTTCAAGCATCATTTCTCCTTTTTCCGCCGTCGAGTAGCTAATTTGGGACGGGGCTCTTTTAGCTACCCCGGGTATGCAGAATGATTTTGCTGGGTTAGGTGACTGGGGTAGCTAAAAGAGCCCCGTCCCAAATTAGCTACTCTCGAACCGCTTATTCCTCGACCGGCGTGAGTACCATGACTGCGCGCGTATTGCTAAATGACAGTGAGCGGCAGGTCACAAGTGTTACGACCTTGGTTGCCGAAGCGGCACGATCGGTGGCATCGCTCGCCACGGCAGAGGCGCCGTCGAGCATCTCGGACAGATAATTCGTCAGCCCGTCGTCGCCCTCAAAGTTGGTCGCGCGCGCCTTGGAGTACGTATCCTCAACCACCTTGGTCGCCAGCGGTCTCAGCTTATACGTGCCATCGCGCGTGATGTAGTACACGTACTCGATGCTGTCGAACGTCGCCTGGTTGGTGGTGTCCGAGATCACATTAAACATCGATCCGTCGTTCATATGGTGGCCGTAGATTGTCGTCTGCTGGTCCACCATGCCCGGCGCGACATCTTCGAAGTCCAAGAAAATCGCACCCGATGCATTGGACGTACCGTCAAACAGCGTGTTGAGGTATTTAGAGTTGTCCTTGGCCTGCACCACGGGATAGTTGATGTTGGTATCCGGCACATAAATCCATCCCACGATCTCGGGATTTGCCTTAGCAAGAGCGTCAAAATCGACAATCGGCACGCCGCTCGCATCCTTATCGCTCACGTACTGCTTCTCGATCTTTTGGTACGAATCGCTCGCCTGCTTGTAGCCAATCTGTGCATTGATAAAGATGGCGGCAGCGGCAACGATCAGACCGATGCCCACGATGATGAGCAGAATGGGGATGATGGAGCGGCGCTTCTTACGCGGCGGCTCGGTGTAGCTGGACGGAGCGCCGCTCGGTCGCCTCGTCGGCCGGGCCTGCTTCTTTGCCGTGCCATATGACGAGGGGCGAAACGCAGCCGGTGTATCCTGACGGCGATGGGACGTCGGCGTTACGGGGCGCGGCGCACGAGCCTGTTGAGGAGAGGATGCCCGACCCTGCTGCATGGAGCGGGCCGATCCCGACTTGGATGGATCGGGGATCTGAGAAGCCGAGAAACGTTTTCCCTGATAGTCGGACATGACTCTCCCTATGATTACAACGGAACGGCAAGCCGCTTAAGCGTCAGCCATCTCCTGCTTCATCTTCTCGATAATCGCGCGATACTCGGGATCGCAAGCACCCAGAATCTGCGTGGCGTAGATGGCGGCGTTCTTGGCGCCGTTGATGGCAACGCATGCCACAGGCACGCCCGAAGGCATCTGCACCATCGACAGCAGCGAATCCATGCCGCCCAGATCACTCGTCTTCATAGGCACGCCGATAACCGGCAGCGGCGTAAAGGCAGCCACGACACCGCCCAGATGCGCGGCCTTGCCGGCTGCGGCGATAATCACCTTGATGCCACGGTCGGCGGCAGTCGAAGCCCACTCGTGGACCTTCGCCGGCGTACGGTGCGCGCTGGCAATCACGAGCTCATAGGGCACACCGAGCGCCTCGAGCTCGGCGGTGCAGCCTTCCATAACGCCCAGATCGGACTTGGAACCCATGATGATCCCGACAACCGGCTTTTGATCTGCCATAAACAAAGACCTCCTGTTGAGAGCGGTGACGCGGCCAATCCGCGACCCTTAACTACTGAGAGTAGTATAGCTGCTCCCGTCCCTGCGGTCTGTGGGTGCTCTGCGGCGGCCCGGTGTTTTCATCTTCACTCCGGTTGCTACGCAAAGTCGTTCAGCTAAATAACCCAGCCCGCCGCGGGGCACCCGGGGACCTACCGGGGATTGCCATGACGTACGTTGGCTGAAATATTAACGTGGGATCTGCCGTTCATTCGAACGGCAGATCCCACGCTCACTTTATTTCTCAACCCTAGTCATCGCGCAAAGCCCCTTCTGCAGCACACGGTGCAACCGAGTCACCGCAGGCCGGGGCGGGAGACGGACCTTTCTCTCGGAAAACTTCGCGAAGCCCAGTTTCCGAGAGAAAGTGTCCGGCTGCCGCCCCGGCCGACCAGGTCACATTACACCGTGTACTGCGGCAGGTCCTGCAGGGCGATGACGTCCATGCCCATGTCGTTGGCGCTGCCGTGGCCCTGCTGGTCCTCGCGCACCGCCTCGATAGCACTCACGTAGGTGTTGGCGGCAGACATCGCCGTCACACAGGTCACGCCGCGGCGCACCGCCTCGGTGCGTAACAGATAGCCGTCGCCGCGCGAGCCCGGGCCGTACGGCGTATTGATGATCACCGCGATCTTGCCATCGGCGATAAGGTCACCGATGTTGGGGTGCTCGCCGTCGTGTGGGCCGCTGATCTTTTCCACGACCTCGCACGTCACGTTGCCTCCGCGCAGCACGCGCGCCGTCCCCTCGGTAGAGCAGATGTCAAAGCCCAGATAGCGCAGGATACGGGCGACCGAAAGGATATGGCGCTTGTCGCGATCGCACACGCTAATGAACACCTTGCCGGCGCTCGGATCGGGCAGCTTGTAGTCAATCGCCAGCTGTGTCTTGGCGTATGCCTCGGGATAGCTCTTGGCGACACCCATGACCTCGCCCGTCGACTTCATCTCGGGCCCCAGGATAACGTCGGCTCCCGGGAAACGACCCCAGGGCATAACGGCTTCCTTCATGCAGAAGCAGTCCAGCTGGCGCTCGTCGCTCGGCAGGCCCAGGCTCGCGATGGAATCGCCCGCCATGATGCGCGCCGCGCACTTGGCCAGCGGCACGCCGGTGGCCTTGGAGATAAACGGCACGGTACGGCTGGCACGCGGGTTGGCCTCGATCACGTAGACGGTCTCGCCCTTGATGGCATACTGCACATTGACCAGGCCGCGAACTCCCAGCGCCATCGCGATGCGACGCGTGGTCTCGCGGAGCTTCGCCTGCAGACTCTCGCTAAAGCTAAACGGCGGAATGCAAGTCGCGGAGTCACCGGAGTGGATACCGGCCTCCTCGATATGCTCCAGAATACCGCCGATGTAGACCTCCTCGCCGTCGCACAGGGCATCGACATCGGACTCGATCGCGCCCTCCAGGAAGCGGTCGAGGTACAC
Source organism: Collinsella sp. SGI.095 (assembly GCF_050314535.1). Taxonomy (NCBI): domain Bacteria; kingdom Bacillati; phylum Actinomycetota; class Coriobacteriia; order Coriobacteriales; family Coriobacteriaceae; genus Collinsella; species Collinsella sp. SGI.095. The sequence continues at coordinate 62,596 of NZ_JBNPNG010000003.1, read as the reverse complement.
CGGGTAGTCGGGGCTAATGCGAGCAGCCTCGGCCATGTAATCGTGCAGATGCTCGGCATCGTAGGCGATCATCATGCCGCGCCCGCCCAACACATAGCTCGGACGAACCAGCAGCGGGTAGCCGATATGCGCAGCCACGGCCTCGGCCTCCTCAAACGAGGTGGCCTGACCCGCCGGCGGGTACATAATGCCCAGCTTGTCGAGCAGGGCGGCAAAGCGCTCGCGGTCCTCGGCAAAATCGATGGCATCGGGCTTAGTACCCATGATGTTCACGCCGCTCTCCTCGAGCATGCGCGCCAGCTTAAGCGGGGTCTGGCCGCCGAGCGTCACCACGACGCCGTCGGGGCGCTCAACATCGATAACGTCCATGACGTCCTCGTAGGTGAGCGGCTCAAAGTACAGACGATCGGACGTGTCGTAGTCGGTCGAGACGGTCTCGGGGTTGCAGTTGACCATGATGGTCTCGAAGCCACGGGCCGCCAGCGCGTAGCTCGCGTGCACGCAGCAGTAGTCAAACTCGATACCCTGGCCGATACGGTTGGGGCCGGCACCCAGAATCATCGCCTTGGGCTTATCTGCCGGCGTGGTCTCGTCGGGGGCAACGCACTTCTTGGCGACCGGGCTCGTGCGGTAGATGTTTTCGTAGGTCTTGTAGTGATACTCCGTGGCACTCGAGAACTCAGCAGCGCAGGTGTCGACCGTCTTCATGCTGGGAACCACGCCCAGGCCCTTACGGTAAGCGCGAACAAAGCGCTCGTCCGAGCCGGTCAGCGCGGCAATCTCGGCATCGCTCGTGCCATACTGCTTGAGCAGGCGCATCGCGTCGGCGTCGATGTCCTCCACGCGCAGGCCGCGAATGCTCTCCTGGACCTGCACCATATCGTTGATACGGTTGAGATACCACGGATCGATGCCGCAGATGGCATGGATGCGCGCGACATCCCAGCCACGACGCAGGGCCTCGACCACAAAGAAGATGCGGTGCTCAGTCGGGGTGCCCACGGCCTGAGCGAGCTCGTCGTCGCTCAGCTTATCGGCACCTTCCTTGCCACCAGCGCAAATGCCCTGATGCCCGTCCTCCAGCGAGCGCATGGCCTTGCCAAAGGCCTCCTCAAAGGTGCGGCCGATCGCCATGATCTCGCCCACGGCTTTCATGCGCGTTGTGAGCGTGGGGTCGGTACCCTTGAACTTCTCAAAGGCAAAGCGCGGCACCTTGACCACACAGTAGTCGATCGTGGGCTCAAAGCAGGCAGGCGTGGCTTTGGTGATGTCGTTGACGATCTCGTCGAGCGTGTAGCCCACGGCCAGGCGAGCGGCGGCCTTGGCGATGGGGAAGCCCGTGGCCTTGGAGGCCAGTGCGGACGAACGGCTCACGCGCGGGTTCATCTCGATGACGATCAGGCGACCGGTCTGCGGGTTCACGGCAAACTGCACGTTGGAGCCACCGGTCTCGACGCCGATCTTCTCCAGAATGGCGAGCGAGGCGACACGCATGCGCTGATACTCAAGGTCGGAGAGGGTCTGCGCCGGCGCCACGGTGATGGAGTCGCCGGTATGCACGCCCATGGGGTCGAGGTTCTCGATGGAGCACACGATGATGCCGTTGCCGGCGTGGTCGCGCATGACCTCCATCTCGTACTCTTTCCAACCCTCTATGGACTCCTCGACCAGCACCTCGTGGGCGGGCGAGAGCTCAAGGCCCTGGCTCACGATGGAGACGAGCTCCTCGTGGGTGTGCGCGATGCCGCCGCCGGCGCCGCCCAGGGTAAAGCTCGGGCGCAGCACGCAGGGATATCCCACGCGCTCGGCGATGGCCTCGGCGTCGGCCACGCTGTAGGCATAGCCCGAGCGCGCGACCTCCAGGCCGATCTCAGCCATGGCCTCGTTAAAGAGCTTGCGGTCCTCGCCGCGCTCGATGGCGGCGAGGTCGCAGCCGATCATCTCGACGCCATACTGGTCGAGCGTGCCGTCCTTTGCCAGCTCGACGGCGGCGTTCAGACCGGTCTGGCCGCCTAGCGTGGGCAGCAGCGCGTCCGGGCGCTCCTTCTTGATCACGCGCTCGATAAATTCGGCGGTGATGGGCTCGACATAGGTGCGGTCGGCCAGGCCCGGGTCGGTCATGATGGTCGCCGGGTTGGAGTTGACCAGGATGACCTCAAAGCCATCCTCCTTGAGCACCTTGCAGGCCTGGGCGCCGGAGTAGTCGAACTCGCAGGCCTGGCCAATGACGATGGGACCCGAGCCAATGACGAGGATGCGCTTGATGTCAGTACGTTTAGGCATGTTAGTTCTCCTCGGTCTCGGTCGTGGCGGAACCCTCGTCGGCAAAGTTCCAGCCCTGCAGGCGGTCCTTCGCGGTGTCGATGTCCAGGTAGTTCTCCTCGCCGTCCATGAGTCGCGTAAAGGCGGTAAAGAGATAGTGGGCATCGGTGGGGCCGGGCGAGGCCTCGGGGTGGTACTGGACCGAGAAGCACGGGGCGTCGAGCAGCTGAATGCCCTCGGCGGTGCCGTCGTTGAGGTTCACGTGCGTCAGGCGAATGCGGCCAAAGCGCTCGTTCATCACGACGGGCGCGATACCACGGCGCACCCAGACGCGCAGATCGCCGTCGGCCGCATGCTCGGTCTCGCCGCCCGAAAGTTCGGGGACAAGCTTGCCCAAGCTGGGGAACAGCAGGCCAAAGCCATGGTTTTGCGCGGTAATTTCCACGCGGCGGCTGACCAGGTTCATAACCGGCTGGTTACCGCCACGGTGACCGAATTTGAGTTTTTCCATCTGGGCGCCGCATGCCAAGCTGATCATCTGGTGACCCAGGCAAATGCCAAAGACGGGCACCTTGCCGATCAGCTGCTGCACCTGCTCGTAGGTCTCTACCACGGCATCGGGGTCGCCGGGACCGTTGGACAAAAAGACGCCATCGGGATTCATGTCGAGTACCTGACGCGCGGGTGTATCCCACGGCACGACGGTGAGGGCGCAGCCAGCACGGACCAGACCCTCCAGGATGCCACGCTTGACACCGCAGTCATACGCGACCACGTTGTGGCGGGCGGGAGCGGGGGCCGCAAGCGCAAAGCCATGCTCGGCGGGCAGATCGCTCCCGGCGAACGGATGGGGCGCAGGGCAGCTCACGGTCTTGACCAGGTTCTCCCCCACCAGCGTGGGAGCAGAGGCCAAGCGCTCGGCAAGCTCGTCGATATCGAGGACCTCGGTCGAGATAATGCCCATCTTGGAGCCATTGTCGCGCAGGTGGCGCACCAGGGCTCGGGTGTCGACGCCCTCGATAGCGACGATGCCGTGTGCGCGCAGGTACTCCGGCACGCTGACGGCCGAGCGCCAGTTAGAAGGCGTGGCACACATGTCGCGCACGATCATGCCGCGCATGGCGGGAGCACTCGCAGGGCGTACGTCATCGCCGGGGAAGGCGGACTGGACATCGGTCTCGTCGATGCCATAGTTGCCAATCTGCGGATAGGTCATGGTAACGATCTGGCCAGCATAGCTCGGGTCGGTCATAACCTCAAAGTAACCCTCGAGTGAGGTATTGAAGCAGACTTCGCCGGTCGCGGTGCCCTCGGCACCACATGCACGGCCATAAAAAATGGTCCCATCCTCAAGGTACAGGATGCAGGGACCGCAAGCACCCTTGCTGGTTTTGGCCAGCATGCGCTGGCACAGTTCGCTGGGCGCGATGGTGCGGGCGGCAGCGCCCGCAATATGGTTGTTCGCCATAGTTCTCCTTCCCGGTCTCTCGGGACCGGCTTAAAGGTGTGTAGTTAGGCCTCGCGGTATTCTAACCGTAAGTATGCCTTATGGCGTTAATTACATAGAATTGTTTACAAAATGATAATTATGACTTCTTATGCATAATGATTTTTCTGGGACGGGGATTAAAAAATCATTCTGAAAGCAGAGCTTTGTCGCTGAGTAGTCAATTTGGGACGGGGCTATTTTAGCTGCCCCGTCCGTCAATCAACCTAACCGTCGTGCCACCAGCCGGGGCAGCTAAAATAGCCCCGTCCCAAATTGACTACTCGCCAACCGCATACATGACAGAATGATTTTTAATCCCCGTCCCAGAAAAATGATCCCGCGTGGGCTTGCGGCTCACGCGGGATGTCATCGTTCTATGTGGCTGCGGACTACTTTTGCTTGTCCTGCTCAAGTAATTCGGACGGGGTGCGGCCAAGCTTGCCGCCACGGAAAATCTCGCGGCCGTGCAGGCGGTGCTCCAGGTCACGTTCGGCCTTTTCCTCGTCAATCTTAGTCTGGCTCACCGCCGGGTCCTCGATGAGCGACGATACCGAGTTCACCTGTTTCTGAATACGCTCGGCAATGGTGTCATCCATGCTCACGATACGCATCTTCCAGTCGATATTGGTGGCGTTGGAAGAGCTCTTGGTCCAGACGAACGTCATGATGGCACTCTGGTGGCCCTGGGCGGGAAACATGCCAAAGAAGGAATCATGCTGAATCCTGCTGTCCTCGTCGATATAGGCGTGGACGTTATACACCACACGGTCAATCTTGTCGTTGAGCAGGGCATTGGTTGCGAGCGCCGCCGCCTGAATCTGACCGTTGGACAGCAACTCGAGTTCATTGGCAGAAGACGTGTCCAGCACCGTCACCTCAACCGTGCCCGTACCCTCGTCGGCCTCGTCGACGGTAAAATCGAGCGGGAACTGCGTAAAGCCGTTGCCCCATTCAAGTCCACCTTTGAGCGCGGTCGAAACGGTATCCACCGAAACGCTCTCGGAGAGGTTCGCGGTGTTCAGGCGTCGCATCACGCCGTAGCCGATCTGCATGCCCACAATCAGCACCAAGATGCCGATAACCACGGCCATGGCAGTTTTCGTAATGGTATGGCTCACCTGCGAACCCGAAGGATCGTCCTCGGACAGCGGGTCGATATGTTTTGCCTGGCTCGCGCGATCCTCGCTGCGCAGCCGCGCCAGTGTCGCCTTGTCACCGCGTTTGACGGCAGACTCTTTCTCGCGCATGCGCTCGGTACGCTTTTTGGCGAGTGTAGGATCCAAGACGCCGGATGCATCGATTTCGGAGAATAACTCCGTCACTTCTTCCGGAGTCAGATGGTTCTTATCAGCCATAACCTTCCTGTCATATCAATCAGTCGAGCTCGTGCGCACGCGCACCTTCGAACTGCATTCGATAGTAACGGGCATAAGTGCCGCCACGGGCGAGAAGCTCCTCGTGCGTGCCACGTTCCACAACGCGACCATGCTCAACGGTCGCAATCTCGTCGGCATGCTTAATGGTCGAGAGACGGTGAGCGATGATGATCGTGGTGCGGCCACGCGCCAAGCGCTCGAGCGACTCCTGAACCGCCTCCTCGCTCTCGTTATCCAGAGCACTGGTCGCCTCATCCAAAATAAGGATCTTGGGATTTTTGAGAAACACGCGCGCGATGGCGACGCGCTGCTTTTGACCACCAGAAAGACGGCTGCCGCGCTCGCCCACCACGGTGTCGTAGCCCTGCGGAAGCGACTCGATAAAGGTATCGATATTGGCACGGCGGGCCGCCTCGGCGATTTCTTCTGCCGTGGCGCCCGGCTTGCCATAGGCGATGTTCTCGCCAATCGTTCCGTCGAACAGATAGACATCTTGCTGCACCAGGCCGATGGATTGGCGCAGGCTACGCTGCGTCACGTCGCGCACATCCTGGCCGTCAATGCTAATGGAGCCGGCGGCAACGTCGTAAAAGCGCGGCAACAGCGAACAAGTCGTTGATTTGCCGCCGCCCGAGGGACCAACCAAAGCGATGGTTTGACCGGGCTTAATGGACAGATCCATATGGTCGATAACGGGGCGCGTCCCGTCGCCCGCGCCCAGCTCGACATCCTCGTAGCTAAAGCACACGTCGCGATACTCAACAGCGCCGGCCGTCACCTGCAGATCCGCAGCACCCGGCTTATCCTGAATATCGGGGACAGTCGAGAGCACCTCGTCCATGCGCTTAAAGCCGGCGATGGCTTTCTGATACGTCTCGGCCGAATTGACGAGCGTCTCAAGCGGCGTGCAGAACAGCGAAATGTAGAGCGCGAAGGTTGCCATATCGACCGCCTGCAGCTGGCCTTGGGCAACGAGCCAACCGCCCAGCAGCACCACGATTACATAGAGCACGCCCGAGAGCAGACCATACGTCGCGGTGTAGACGCCCATGGCGTGATACATGTTTTCCTTGGACGAAAGGTAGCGATCGTTAGAGGCACGGAACTTAGAGCGTTCGGTCTGCTCATTGGCAAAACTTTTGACCACACGCATGCCCGCCAGCGAATCCTGCAGCTGCGCATTGATGCCGCTGATCTTTTTGCGGTTATCGCTAAAGACCTCGCGCATGCGCATATTCTGCCAAAACATAATGACCGCGAACACCGCCGTCACCACGACCATGGCGAGTGCGAGCACCGGCGCAATGGTAAACAGAATCACAAACGAGCCAATGATCTCGATACCGCAAATAATGATCCATTCGGGCACGTGGTGCGCCGCCTCGCAGATATCGAACAGGTCGTTGACCACGCGGCTCATCATGTCACCCGAGCTGTTGCGATCAAAGTACGCAAAGCTAAAACGCTCGTACTGATCGAACAAGTCCTCACGCATCTTGGACTCCATGCGCGCGCCCATCACGTGGCCCCAATAGCTCACAAAGTAGCGGCAGGCGCAGCGGGTGGCATACATCAGCACCAGTCCCACCGCGATCATACCGAGCGCCTGCATAATGGCAGTCTGGCCCTGGGTAAACAGCCCGCCGCACAGATTGCGCAGGATAATGGGAAACGCCAGGTCAATGGCGGCGAGCACCAGGGCGCAAATGGTATCGGCAACAAAAAGCCCCATCTGGGGCTTGTAGTAAGACAGAAAACGCTTCAGCATGTGATCCTCAAAGAAATATCAGCAACGTAAGACCCTGGGACAAAGCAATCAGTAGTACTTGTCCCAGGGCTATCCCCACTCGTTACAGCTCAGAACCACCAAGGCGGTGCGCGATGCTGTCGCAGGCAAGTGCGCCCACGACGGTCTTGGCATCCTCGATCTTGCCGTCGAGCACGGCATCGATCAGCTCGTGCAGCGGCACCAGGTCAACGTTGACAAACTCGTCATCGTCGGGGTTGGGCGCATCGAACTCGAGCTTGGTGGCCAGGTAGATGTGAATAATCTCGTCGCAAAAACCGCAGGTCGTGACAATAGACGTTAAAAAGCGAATGCGCCCGGCCTTAAAGCCCGTCTCCTCATGCAGCTCGCGCCTGGCACAATCGAGCGGGTCCTCGCCTGGGTCGAGCTTGCCGGCGGGAATCTCAACCGTCACGCGGTCGATGGCGGTGCGGTACTGACGCACCAGTACGATCTTGCCGCTCTCGGTCAGCGCCACAACGGCTGCCGCACCCGGATGGCGAACGATATCGCGGGCGCTGCGGTGACCGTTGGGCAGCTCAACCTCAAGACGGTGGACGTCGAGGATCTTGCCCTTCCAGGCGCACTCCTCCGAAAGAATCTTCTCGTGCAGCTCGGCATCGTGCGGGTCGTCGTCGCCCAGCACCAGCGCCGGCTCGTCAGCAACCTCGCCACCAGGCTCGCCCTCGGCGTGCCCATACATGCGGCTGTCCTCTTCGACGATTTGCGCGTCCACGAGCTCTTCGTTCTTCTCGTCCATCCGTCTCATTCCTCTCGGATTTTAGGCATCCCAGGCGTCGCGGCCGCGCAGCGCGCGCAGTCCAATGTCGTGACGCAGGGTCTTGCCCTCAAAATCGATCTTCTCGCAAGCCTCGTAGGCAAGGTTGCGAGCGTTCTCGAACGTGTCGCCCAGCGCGGTCACGGCGAGCACGCGGCCGCCGTTGGTCACGAGCTGGCCGTCCACCACGGCGGTGCCGGCGTGATACACGGTCACATTCTCCATGGCCTCGGCATCCTCGATGCCGGTGATGACCTTGCCCTTCTCGTAGCTGCCGGGATAACCCGCGCTCGTCAGGACAACGGCCACCGCCCACTCGTCACGCCAATCGAGCTCAATCTGGTCGAGCTCGCAGTTAGCGCAGGCAAGCATGACCTCGACCAGGTCGTTCTTAAGGCGCGGCAGCACGACCTGCGTCTCGGGGTCGCCAAAGCGGGCGTTAAACTCCAGCACCTTGGGGCCGGCGGGGGTAAGCATAAAGCCGCCGTACAGGCAGCCACGGTAATCGATACCCTCGGCGGCGAGCTCGGCCACGGTCTGCTCCATGACCTTCACCATGGTGGCGTGCTCCTCGTCGGTCACGATGGGCACCGGGCTGTAGACGCCCATGCCGCCCGTGTTGGGACCAAGGTCGCCCTCAAGCGCGCGCTTGTGGTCCTGCGAGGTGGCCATGGGGCGCACGGTCTTGCCGTCGGTAAAGGCCAGCAGCGAGCACTCGGGGCCAACGAGCATCTCCTCGATAACCACGGTGTTGCCGGCGTCGCCAAAGGTGCCGCCAAAGCACTCGCGCACGGCCTCTTCGGCCTGCGAAAGCTCGGTTGCCACAATAACGCCCTTGCCCGCGGCAAGACCGTCGGCCTTCACGACCAGCGGAGCGCCCTGCTCGCGCACATAGGCGAGAGCCGAAGCCTCGTCGGTAAACGAGCCGTAGGCGGCCGTCGGAATGCCCGCGCGCTCCATGAGCTGCTTGGAAAACAGCTTAGAGCCCTCCATCTGAGCGCCCTCGGCACCCGGGCCAAAGCAGGGAATACCCGCCGCGCGCACGGCGTCGGCCACGCCCGCCACGAGCGGAGCCTCGGGGCCAATCACCACGAGTCCGCATCCGTGGCTCTGTGCAAACGCCGCCACGGCAGCAGGATCGCAATCGTCGAGAACCACGTTCTCGCCGCAGCTCGCGGTGCCGCCGTTGCCCGGGGCGATGTAGAGCTTGCCGGCGCGCGGTGATGCCGCGAGCTTGGCTGCCAAAGCATGCTCGCGGCCGCCGCTGCCCAACAACAGGATGTCGATGGTTTGAGTGTCCGCCTTCAAGGGTGCCTCCTCTATGGATTAACGGCCCGTCAACCATGCGGGCCCATTACAAGCAAATATACCCCTCGGCCGCCCGTCCGGGCTGCGAAGGGGTATATCGCAATAACCAAATAACGCCGATTACTTCCAGAATCGGTTGATGATCTGCTCGCGGCCGGCGCCAACACCGACAAACGTCACGCGCGTGTGCGCCAGATCCTCGACAAATGCCACGTAGTCCTGAGCCTCCTGCGGCAGCTCCTCAAAGCTGCGGCAGCCGGTAATATCGCACTTCCAGCCGGGAAGCTCCTCGTAGATGGGCTTGGCATGCTCAAAGCGCACCTGGTGCTCGGGCACGCTGGTGTAGCGCTCGCCGTCGACGTCATAGGCCACGCACACCTTAATGGTGTCGAAGACCGAAAGCACGTCGAGCTTGGTCAGGGCGATGTCGGTAAGACCGTTGACGCGCGAGGCGTAGTTGGCGATGGGACCGTCAAACCAGCCGCAGCGACGACGGCGACCGGTGGTCACGCCGTACTCATAGCCCTCCTCGGTCAGCGTATGGCCGGCCTCGGACTCGTAGGAAAGCTCAGTGGGCATGGGGCCTGCACCGACGCGGGTGATGTAGGCCTTCATGACGCCCAGCACGCGATCGACGTTTTTCATGCCAACACCAGAACCGGTGATCGCGCCGCCGGCGGTGCAGTTAGAAGACGTGACAAACGGATAGGTGCCATGGTCGATATCGAGCAATGTTGCCTGGGCGCCCTCAAAGAGCAAGGTCTTGCCCTCATCGATCATGTTGTTGAGCAGCAGGCTCGTCTCGGTGATGTACGGGCGCAGGCGCTCGGCCATGGGCAGGTACTCTTCACAGATCTGGTCCACGGTGTAGGTGGGCAGGCCGTAAAGCAGCTCGAGCTCGGGATTCACGCGGGCAAGAGCGGTTTCCAGCTTGTCGCGGAAGAGCTCCTCGTCCAGCATGTCCTGCATACGAAGGCCAATACGAGCCATCTTGTCCTGATAGCACGGGCCAATGCCGCGCTTGGTGGTACCGATACTCTTCTTGCCGAGCTTCTGCTCAAAGGCTCCGTCCAGGTCGACGTGATACGGCATGATCACGTGTGCGTTGCCGCTGATCTTGAGGTTCTTGGTGGTGATGCCATCGGCCTCGAACATGTCGATCTCCTCAAGGACAACCTTGGGGTTGACGACGCAGCCGTTGCCAATCACCGACACGTGGTCGGCGTACATGATGCCGGAGGGCACCTGGTGCAGGCCGTACTTCTTGCCGTTGACAACGATGGTGTGCCCGGCGTTGTTGCCGCCCGAATAGCGCACGACGGCATCGAAGTCGCCGGCGATCAGGTCGCAGATCTTACCCTTGCCCTCATCGCCCCACTGGGCACCGACCAAAACGGTTGACGGCATGTTTACTCCTTACATACATGGACTGTCTGCGCGCCACACGGCGGGCAGAAGCACAAAACATTCCCAGTATACCCGTGCAACGGGCGCCTGTCCTACTCCTCGGTATGCACCCCATCAAGCTCATAGAACTTGGTAGATGCCGGCAGGAACATCAGGTCGACGTCGCCGATCGGGCCCGAACGGTTCTTGGCCACGACAATACGCGTGACGCCCTCGTCGGGTCGGTCGTCGCGCGAGGCCTCAGCCTCGTCGGCGGAACGGTCCAAGAACATGACGATATCGGCGTCCTGCTCGATGGAGCCCGATTCGCGCAGGTCGGAAAGCTGCGGGCGCTTGCCGGTACGGGATTCGACCTGACGCGACAGCTGAGACAGCGCGATCAGCGGAATCTTGAGTTCCTTGGCCATAATCTTTAAGCCACGAGACATCTCGGAGACCTCGACGGTGCGGCTCTCGGAACGGCGTCCCGGCGGAGGACTCACCAGCTGCAGGTAGTCCAAGATAATGATGGCCTTCTCCTTGTTGTGGAGCATGCGGCGGCTCTTGGCGCGAATCTCGGTCACCGTGGTGCCGGGCGTATCGTCAATCAGAATATCGAGCTTGGACAAAGTCTGCGTGGCCTCGTTGATATTGGCCCACTGCTCGGGGCTAATGCGACCCATGCGAAAATCACTGATCGAAATCATGGCATAGGCGCAAATCAGGCGCTGGGCAATTTCCTTGCCCGACATCTCCAGCGAGAAAAAGCCGACGGTGTAGCCCGCAGCGGCGGCATTGAGCGCCAGGTTTAGAGCGAACGAGGTCTTACCCACGGCGGGGCGGGCGCCGATAATGATGAGCTGGCCCTCACGGAAGCCCATAAGCATGCGGTCGAGTGACGGGAAGCCCGTGGGAACGCCCGCTGCCTGGCCACCGGCCTGGCACACTTCCTCGGCCTCGTTATAGGCCTCGACCATAAACTCGGTCAGTGTCTTGTAGCTCGACTTAACCTCGCGCGCCGTAACCTTGAGCAGCTTGCTCTCGGCCAGCTCCACGACCTCTTTGGTATCGGTGGGGGCGTTATAGGCCAGCGCGTTAATCTCGTTGGTGGCGCCAATCAGCTCACGCAGCATCGAGTCGCGACGAACGATGGCGGCATGGTGCTGCCAGTTGACGAGCGACAGGGTCTGACCCATCAGCTCCAAAATGTACGCCTCGCCGCCCACGGCATCGAGCTTGTTGATGCTTCGCAGGTAATCGATCAGCGAGATGGAGTCGATGGGGATGCGACTGTTGTACATATCTACCATCGCGGTGTAGATGGTCTTATGAATGGGCCGGTAGAAATCATCGGGCTGCAGCTCGACCTGGGCTTCTTCGACCACTTCGGGCGATAGCAGCATGGCGGCCAGTACGTTGGCCTCTGCATCTTGGTTTTGGGGGAGACCCAACTTGGAGCCGCGGTCCTCGACCGTCAGCCATGTCTCCCTATCGTCATATGCCATGAGCATCCTCATTCATATCGCTTGCGAGCATCCATAGTATCAGCCACAGATTTAAATCGAGGCGCGCCTTAACAATCATCACCGAACCAAACGGATGAACGGTCCCTTATGTGGAACTACATCTCAATGTATGACGTGACGCCCACTCAGCGCAAAAAATAAAAGGGCGCCCCGGTCTCCCAGAGCGCCCTTCTTAGAACAAGATTGTTGCGTTGCAGCAAATGCTACTCGGCAGCAGCCTCGGTCTCGACCTCGGCGGTCTCGGCCTCGGCGACCTCAGCGGCCTCCTCGACCTCAGCCTCGGCAGCGAGCTCCTCGGCGGTAACGCCGACGAGAACGACAACCTCGGCCTTGATCTCGCGGTACAGCGAGATGGCAACGGTGTGGGCACCGGCAACCTTGATGGGCTTACCGAGCTCGACGCGCTTGCGATCGATGTCCATACCGAGCTGATCCTTGATGGCGTCAGCGATCATAGCGGCGGTGACGGAGCCAAAGAGGATGCCCTCGTCGCCGACCTTGACGTCAACGGTGACCTGCTTGCCCTCGAGGGCAGCCTTGGTCTCGTTGGCGGTAGCCAGACGGACGGCCTCGCGCTTGGCGATGTTGTTGCGACGCTCGTCAAGCTGCTTGAGGTTGCCCTTGGTGGCGGCAACAGCGAGCTTCTTGGGGAACAGGAAGTTCTCAGCGTAACCCTGAGCGACCTCTACGACGTCACCCTCGCCGCCCTTGCCCTTGATCTCATCGAGAAGAATAACCTTCATGATGCGTCTCCCTTCTTAGCCGCGGTCGCGGTTGCCACGGGAGGAAACCACGGGGACGGTGTACGGCAGGAGAGCCATCTCGCGGGCGCGCTTGATGGCGTTGGCGATGTCATGCTGATGCTGCGTGCAAGCGCCAGTGACGCGACGGGGCTTGATCTTGCCACGGTCGGTCATGTACTTACGGAGAAGCTGAGTGTCCTTATAGTCGATGAACTCAGTGTTCTCCTTGCAGAACTGGCAGTACTTACGACGCGGCTGACGTGCAGAAAAATCATTAGCCATGTCAAAATACCTTTCATTTGGCAACTTCGGCGAACCGAAGCCGCCTCTCACTCAAAAATAGGTGAACAACCCTTAAAACGGGATGTCCTCATCGTAGACGTCGACCGCGGGCGGCGTAGCCACCGGTGCGGCAGGACGTGCTGCGGGCGCGGGAGCTGCGGGGGCGTAACCGCCCTGATCGTAGCCACCCTGGCCACCACGGGAGCTCATAAACTCGATCTCATCGACGATGACCTCAAGCTTGCTCCTGCGCTGACCGTCGCGCTCCCAAGAGCTGTAGCGCAGCTTGCCCTCGATCGCGACCTTGTTTCCCTTTGCCAGGAAACGGCTCACGGCCTCGGCGCGGGTGCCGAACATAGTGCAGTCGACAAAGTTGGGATAGTCCTCCCACTCGCCAGTCTGCGCATTGCGGCGGCGATCGTTCACGGCGACGCCAAAGGACAGAACCTGGGTTCCGCCGGCAGTGGCGCGCAGCTCGGGATCGCGGGTGAGGTTACCGGTGATGTTCACTCGATTGATGCTCATTACTCACTACTTCCTCTTGGGGCACAAGCCCAGTCCAAAACGACAGTCTTACTCCTGGTCGTCGCGACGGACGATCATGTGGCGGACCACAGCGTCGGTGATGCGCAGGACGCGATCAAGCTCGGCGATCTGGGTAGGATCTGCGTGGAAGTTGATGAGGGTGTAGTCACCATCGGTGAGGTCGTTGATCTCGTAGGCGAGCTTGCGCTTGCCCCACTCGTCAACGGAGTCGACCTTGCCAGCGCCCTCAGCGATCGTGGTATCGATACGCTTCATAACAGCGAGACGAGTCTCGGGGTCGAGCGACGGGTCAACAAAGAACAGCAGTTCATAAGCCTTCATATTGTCACCTCCTCTGGACAAATGTGGCTTCAGGTCGTGAAGGTGCGCCTGAAGCAGGAAAAGACTTGGTAATAGTATCTTTCAACCTCCCAGGCTGCAAGAATATGCAGCTACAACCTCATGACCTCCACATATGTCCATACTCGCACGGCCTTTCTTGCATATTCCAACCAAATGCTGTCCAAGAGCTTGACGGATTTGAGGACAAGGGCGGGTACATACCGACTTTCTGCCAGATAACCGCAAGTCGCTCGCAGCATGGCTGCGGTCACAAAATGCATACCAGCGGTACAACGCGACATTTTGAATTATTAAACTTGATTCCCGACCGTCCGTAACTACCTCATTTGAACAGTTCGCCTGGGCCGATTACGCAGGTCATCGATTGGTTTCGGCACGGTTGGGCAAACGACGGAGCGATGCAATTTAAAAAATGCCAAGTTTTTGGTTTGCACTTTGCGATTCCTCGTGTATACTGACTTTCGCATTTAATGGAGAGTTGTCCGAGTGGCCGAAGGAGCACGATTGGAAATCGTGTAGGCGTCAAAAGCGTCTCCAGGGTTCAAATCCCTGACTCTCCGCCAGTTAATTCCAAAGCAGGCCTTTGTGCCTGCTTTGTTTTTACCCCACGCGGAGGGGTGGCAGAGTGGTTGAATGCGGCGGTCTCGAAAACCGTTTGGCCTGTATAAGGTCACGAGGGTTCGAATCCCTCCTCCTCCGCCATTTTGGTTGAGAAAGCTCCCAACAAAGGGAGCTTTTTTGTTTTGATTCCCTTACAGACAAATACGGCGGCGGAGGAGGGGTTCGAACCCGACAGGGCGTTCAACACCAACCCAGATCTCCAAACATGTACATCACCCTCCAAAGATGTCAAAAAATGTCGTTTTTGGATGCTGATGTACATGTTTGGAACCTGTGACCGCGCCCAGTTCCGACCGTTTACCGAGCAATGGGGTCACGACCTCCCACAACCATGTACTATGTACGGGCATTTTCCAATCCAACTACCCAAAGGAACCCACCTTGCCCGTCATCGCCACTGTAATCGTTACCGCACACGCCTCGGATGCCATGGTTGCCATCCCGTTTTGGCTCGAGATGTTCGCTGTCGTCGCGGCGTCGATTTCGGGTGTACTGGTTGCGCGCGAGCACAAACTCGATCTGGTGGGCGCCGTCGCGCTCGCCGTGGTCTGCGGTCTGGGCGGCGGTCTTTTGCGCGATATGACGCTCCAGGTGGGCAACGTCTACATCCTTAACCAGCCCATGGCGCTTCCGCTGTCCATCGCCACGGCGGCCATCATCTACATCTTCCCTGCCATCGTCGACAAGCCCGACAAGCTCATCCCCCTGCTCGACATCATCTCGGTGGGTATTTATGCGGCAACCGGCGCAGATAAGGCGCTCGTGTACGGATTTGCACCGGTCGTGTGCATCATGATGGGCTTTTTTACCGCGGTAGGCGGCGGCATGCTGCGCGATGGTTTTATGGGCGTGGTGCCGGGTATTTTCCAGCGCACCAACTTCTATGCCATCGCGGCTATCGCTGGATCGGCAAGCTATGTTTGCCTTGTCATGAGCGGCTTGGTCAGCAATGTCGTCGCGCTGGTCGTTTGCGTCGCAGTGACCATGGGCCTGCGCTGGCTCTCGCTGCGCTTTGACATCAAAAGCCCCACCGAGGACGATATCGCGCGTTTCCTACATCGTAAAAAATAGATAGCACGGCCCGACCCATCGCAAGGTGACAGCCTATCTACAACCGGCCGCAGGCGCGATATCCCACGACGCCTTACGTAGGCAATTGCCCATGCAGAATACTGCAACCGCGAGTTTCTTTTAGAGCGAAGGCGCAATGGGTACCATATTGGGCGTATGCAAATCACCAAGCAAAGGATTCACCATGCCTCACAACCAACCCGCGGCGGCGCAACGTCACAACATGCGCGGACACCTCATTATGGCCTTCGCGCTTATCGCGCTGGCGTTTACCGCGCTGCCTTCCATGGCATTCGCCGGCACCGACACCGCGGGCAATGTTTTCGTGTCCGACGGGGATTCCAGTCCATCCGGCGTCGGGGGCGATCTGTACTGGGCCGGTCAAAGCCTTAGCCTGGACGACGCGTCCATCGACCGCGATATCATCGCCGCCGGCGAAAGCCTGTCGATTCGCGACTGCACCGTAGGCGGCGCCGTTCGCCTGGCGGCGCGCACCATCGATATCGCCAAGACCACCATTGATGGAAGCGTGACAGTTGCCGCTCAGCACGTCGTACTTAACTCCGGCAGTACCGCCAATTGCTTCTATGCCGCAGGTGAGACGGTTGCCCTGCGCGGCTCCGCCAAGTCGGCAGTGCTCGCGGGCAGTACGGTAACCATCGACGGCACTGTCGATGGCGATGTTGAGGTCTGGGCCGACAAGCTGGTGCTCGGCAAAAACGCCAACATCACCGGCACCGTAAACGCTCATGTCTCACAGGATCCCGAACGCGCCGACGGCGCCAAAGTGGGAGCCCTCAAGATCGACCGCACCGAGAACGAGGATACCTCCACCATCAACGACGTCATCGGCGGCATCGTTGCCGCAGCTCTTTCCACCTGCTTTGTCGCGATTCTCCTTGAGCTCGTCTTTCCGCGTGCAACAGCCAGCGCGGCCGGCATGCTTCACCAGCACCCCGCCCCGCTGTGGGTGAGCGGTCTTTTGGGCACGGTAGCCGCCGTTCCCGCCATCTTGCTGCTCATCATCTCTATTGCCGGCCTGTCGCTCGCCGGAGCCCTGATGTGCGGCGTCATCGGCATCGCCCTGGTCTCGGCGGCCTTTGCGGGCACCGCGGTCGCACGCATGGTCGGGCACAGCCAGAACCGCTACGCCATGGCCGCCGTGGGCGGCGCCATCGCCGGCGCCCTTACGGCACTTCCCCTTATGGGCAACTTTATCAGCGGCGTAGCCTTCGTCTTTATGCTGGGCTATCTCATTCAGATCATCTGGCGCAACGCCCACGTCAAGCCGCAACAGGCCCCCAACACCCCGGGCCTTCCCTCCGCCTAACCGCCAACCACCGCAAAGGTGTCCTTCCTCTTTGTGGTGGTACAAAAAGGGCGCCGGCCGCGATGGTCGACGCCCTTTCTTGTGAATGCTACAGAGTTCAGCGCTTATTTGTTGACCTGACCGGCGCGAACGGCAGCCTTCTTGCGATCGGTGGCGTTGAGCAGACGCTTGCGCAGACGGATGTTCTTGGGGGTGATCTCCACCAGTTCGTCATCGGCGATGTACTCCAGTGCCTCCTCCAGCGAGAAGGTGCGAGGCGGCACCAGCTGCACGGAGATATCGGAGGTCGAGGAACGCTGGTTGCCCAGGTTCTTGGTACGGGCGATGTTGACGACCATGTCGCCGGCCTTGCTGCGCTCACCCACGATCATGCCCTCGTAGCACTCGACACCCGGCTCAACAAACAGCTGGCCGCGCTCCTGCAGCGTGCCCAGAGCGTAGGCAACGGCCTTCTCGGTGGTCATGGAGATCATGGCGCCGTTCTGACGGTTGCCGATCTCGCCGGCGTAAGGACCGTACTCCAGGAAGGTGTGATAGAACACGCCCTCGCCGTGAGTGACGTTCATGATGCGGTTCTTAAGGCCCATGATGCCGCGGGTCGGGATCTTAAACTCAAGGTGCGTCACGATGCCCGAGGTGTCCATGCTGGTCATAATGCCGCCAGAGGTGCCAAAGACCTCGACGACCTTGCCCGAGTACTCGTCCGGGCACTCGACGACAGCCTGCTCGACGGGCTCCATCTTGTTGCCGTTCTCATCCTTCTTAAACAGAACGCGGGGACGGCCGACCTGGAACTCAAAGCCCTCGCGACGCATGGACTCCATCAGGACGGACAGGTGCAGAATGCCGCGGCCCGAGACCTCGACGCCGCTCTTGTCCTCGAGCTCCTCGATCTTCATGGTCACATTGTTCTCGGCCTCATTGAACAGGCGCTCCTTGAGCTGACGAGCGCCCACAATGTCGCCATCGCGGCCGACGAGCGGAGAGGTCGAGGCCTCAAAGACGATGGACAGGGTCGGCGGATCGATCTCGATAGGCTCGAGCTCGACGGGGTTCTCGGGATCGGTGTAGACATCGCCGATGTCGGTGCGCTCGATACCCACGACGGCGGCAATGTCGCCGGCGCCGACTTCCTGGCACTCGGTGCGGCCCAGGTAGTCGAAGGTAAAGAGCTGCTTGACGGTAGCGGTGGCGCTGGAACCGTCGTTCTTGACGACCAGGATCTGATCGCCCTGGCGAATGGTGCCGGAGTACACGCGGCCAATGCCGATGCGGCCGACAAAGTTGGAGTGGTCGATGGTCACACACTGCATAGCGAGCGGCGCGGTCTCGTCAACCTCGGGCGCGGGCATGTCGTCGATGATCATGTCGAGCAGCGGGTACATGTCCATGTTGCCGTCGTTGGGGTCAAGGCGGGCGAAGCCATTCATGGCGCTGGCATAGACCACGTGCTCCATGGCAAACTCGAGCTGGTCGTCGGTGGCGCCCAGGTCGGCCATAAGGTCCAGACAGTCGTTGTAGGCCTTCTCGGGGTTGGCGCCCGGACGGTCGATCTTGTTGATGACGATCATGATCTTAAGGCCGGTGTCGATGGCGTGACGTAGGACAAAGCGGGTCTGGGGCATGGGGCCCTCAAAGGCGTCGACCAGCAACAGGGCACCGTCGGCCATGCGCAGCACGCGCTCGACCTCACCACCAAAGTCGGCGTGGCCCGGGGTGTCGATGACGTTGATCTTAACGTCCTTGTACTCGATAGAGATGTTCTTGGCGAGAATCGTGATGCCGCGCTCGCGCTCCTGGTCGTTGGAGTCCAGGACGCGATCCTCGACCTGCTGGTTGGCACGGAAGGCGTCCGTGGCACGCAGGAGCTTATCGACCATCGTCGTCTTACCGTGGTCGACGTGGGCGATAATGGCGATGTTCCTCAGATTGTCTACGCGCATGTAGTTCCCCTATCTTCTATCTATATACAAACGGCACGCGTATGTGACCCGTCCAGCAACACAACGCTCGGCGGGAATATTGAGCCTTTTACCGAAAACTCGTTTATTTTAGCGATTCTAGATGAGAGGGGTTTCCTCACCTGCAGGTTCAGGGTCGCTCCACATAAAACCATCGCCGGCGCCCATGCCCTCGTACAGCACATATGCCGAAAAACCGCTCTCGAGCGTGGTCTCGAAGAAGCTAACGAGCAAAGCGTCGTGATATCCTCCCTCGATCTCCACACAGCCGGTGTAGCCGATGGCATAGCGGGCGATGCGGCCCAGGCCTTCGTCCTTGAGACCCATCTTGTGCTCGGAGATAAAGTTAGTGGCAGCCTCCAGGCATGCCTCCTCACCGTCCTCGTCGAGAGCCGCAAGATAGCGGTTGGAGGCGGCATCCTCGATCGCCACGACAACGCCCGGGTTTTCACCGGCGGCAAGGTCGTCCAAAAACGCACCGATCAGATCGCACACCATGGCGTCGAGCTCGGCGGAGACGTTACCGGCGTCCTGCATATCCTGTGCCATCTTTTGACCTTCCCATCGCATTCGGTGTCGTTATAACTCCTGTGCCTCGGCCGCGATTCTGGCGGCAGCGTCACGGGCGCGAACCATATCCGCCGCGCGCTTGTCGAGCACCTTGATCTGGTTGGTCAGCATTACCGCATCGACCACGCCCCAGATCACCAGGCCCGTCGAAATCGAAAACCCAAGCGCACCAACTGTACCACGAAGCCGCGACAAGATTACCGCGGCAAGCGCGGAGACAACAACCATCTTGATATAGGAGTCACGGCGCTCGCGAAGGGTGCGAGCCTGCGTCACATACGCAATGCGCGCGGCCTCAAATGCCTCGGCGCGCATATGGGCCTCACGCGCGATAGCGGCTGCTTCGGTCGACACACTGGTGCCCATCAGCGCTCGCCGTGCATCGTGCTCAACCGACATTTAGAAATCATCGGGCGAGAGTGTGTGGACAAACTCGTCAAACTTCTCGAACTCACTCTCGTCGTCAACCTCGTCGGCAAGCGGAGAGACGGTGCCCAAGCGATTCATGATGTCGTCCTCCACAAACATGGGGGCATTGCTGCGCACGGCAAGGGCGATAGCGTCGCTCGGTCGCGCGTCAAGCATACGCTCGCCCCTATCGGTGTGCATGACGACCGTCGCGTAGAACACCGGCGGCTCGGCGCGCACGATCTCGATACGCTCGATCTTTGCTCCCACCACTTCGATGGTATCGAGCAAAAGATCGTGGGTGATAGGGCGATCGGTGCGGCCGGTATCGATACCGCGGCTGATGGACGCTGCCTCGTAGGAACCGGTCTGGATGGAAAGAGAGCGCAGCGGCGCGGACGAATCCGACTTACGGCAACGCTCGCGCAAGACGATCAGCGATGGCACGGGACCGGCGGCCATGACGATGGTCTCTATGTCGACACGAACCATGGAACACCTCCGGTACGTTGTGATTGGCATGCGCGGCAGCTCCGCCGCATTGAATAGCTATACTACCCAAACTTTCGCACCGCACACAAAATCAAAGTAGTTAATTTGGGACGGGGCTATTTTGACTACTTTTGTTGGATTAGAAAAAAGCCCCGAGGCAATACCCCAGGGCTCTTTACGTTTTAGATGGTGGACCTGACAAGATTCGAACTTGTGACCTCCCGGTTATCAGCCGGACGCTCTAACCAACTGAGCTACAGGTCCATCATGGTGGAGGTTAGGGGGATCGAACCCCTGACCTCAGGCTTGCAAAGCCCGCGCTCTCCCAGCTGAGCTAAACCCCCACGGAGACAGTAATAAACACCCCAGCGGCGACTCGGCTCTCGCTGGGGTGTTTATTGCGAAAGAAAGTGGTGGACCTGACAAGATTCGAACTTGTGACCTCCCGGTTATCAGCCGGACGCTCTAACCAACTGAGCTACAGGTCCATCGCGCAAGGGATATATTAGACGAGTCGTTACGCGCGCGTCAACAACTTTTTTGAAAATCTTTGGAGGGTGTCGGCCCCGGCTGCCCGGCGGCATGCGAAGTCGCCTGCTCGGACAGTCCTGCTCGCACGGAGAGCGCATTAAGTGCTCTCCGACTCGTGCGGAACTCGCGATCGACTTCGCATGCCGCCGGGCAGCCGGGGCCGACGTGGGGTTCAAAGATTGTCAAAAAAGCGGTCGGTGCGCAGTGCGCCGACCGCCGATATATGGGGTCTGATGATTTTTACCAGCTAGGGCCTCTTACTCGTCTAGGAGATCCTCTGGTATGTCGTTGCCGTCGCCTGGGTCGACTGGGGCCTCTTCGGTGACGTCTGCGGTCTCGGCACTTTCGCCCTCGGGCTTCTCTTCGGCGGCCGTCATGCGGGCAACGGCGCACACGCGGTCGTCATCGCTTACGGTCATCATCTTGACACCCTGCGTGGTTCGACCGGTCTGGCTGATCTCGTCGGTCTTGACGCGAATGACTGTCGCGCCCTCCGTCACGATAAACAGCTCGTGCTGCGGGCCGACCGCCTTCATGGCCGCAAGGTTGCCCTTGCGCTCGGTCATTTGGATGGTGTAGACACCCTGGCCGCCGCGGTTTTGCTCCGGATAATCCGAGACCGGCGTGCGCTTGCCGTAGCCGCACTCGGTAATGACAAACAGGTCGCCCTCGCCGTTGGTGACCTCCATGCCCAAGACACTCACGCCGTCCTTCATGCCAATGCCGCGGACACCGCTGGTGTCGCGGCCGGTAGCGCGAACCTGGTCCTCGGGGAACATGATCGCCTTGCCCGCAGTGGTGGCCATGATGATCTTGTCGCCCTCGCGCACGCGGCGCACGGCGAGCAGCGCGTCGTCGTCCCTCAGGTTGATGGCGATTAGGCCATCGCGGCGGCTGCGATCATAGGCGCTCATCACGGTCTTCTTGACCATGCCGTTCTTGGTGGCAAACATCAGGTACTCATCGGCGGGGAACTCACGACAGCTAATGACGCTCGCGATCTTCTCGCCTTCCTCAAAGGGAAGCAGGTTGACGATTGCGGTGCCGCGCGCCTGGCGCGTACCAACCGGCAGCTCGTGCACCTTCAGACGGTAGACCTTGCCCTTGCTCGAGAAGAACAGCACATACTCGTGGGTGGACGCGATAAACATCTCGTCGATAACGTCGTCCTCTTTAAGGTTGACGCCCGACACGCCCTTGCCGCCGCGCTTCTGGGCGCGGTAAGCGGCCACCGGGATACGCTTCACATAGCCGGTGTGGGTGATGGTCACGACCATGTCCTCGTCGGCGATGAGGTCCTCGACGTCCAGATCCTTCTCGACCTGGCTGATCTCGGTACGGCGCTTGTCGCCAAACTTCTTGGAGATCTCTCGCATCTCTTCCTTGATGACGCCCAGAATCTTCTCCTCGTGCGTCAGCAGGTCCTCGTAGTAGGCGATAGCACGGCGCAGACCGTCCAGCTCTTCCTGGATCTTGTCGCGCTCCAGGCCGGTCAGGCGACGCAGCTTCATCTCGAGGATGGCCGTGGTCTGCTCGGGCGTAAAGCCAAAACGCTCGATCAGGCGGCTGCTGGCCTCGGAATCGGTCTGCGAGGAGCGGATGATGCTAATGACCTCGTCGATATGGTCGAGGGCCATAAGGTAGCCCTCAAGGATATGTGCACGGGCCTTGGCCTTTTTAAGGTCAAAGTGGGTGCGGCGGGTGACTACGTCAACCTGGTGGTCGATGTAGTGCTGCAGCATCTCGCGCAGGCTCAGGCATTTGGGAACGCCATTGACGAGCGCCAGATTGTTGGCACCAAAGGTGGTCTGCAGCGAGGTGTACTTATACAGGTTGTTAAGTACGACCTGCGGGATAACGCCCTTCTTGAGCTCAATGACCAGACGGATGCCCTTTTGGTTGGACTCGTCGCGCATATCCGAGATGCCCTCGATGCGCTTGTCGTTTACGAGCTGGGCGATCTTCTCCTGCAGGGTGCCCTTGTTGACCATGTAGGGAATCTCGGTAAAGACCAGGCGGCTGCGGCCGGTCTTGGTGGACTCCACATGGGCCTTGGCACGCACGGTGATGGAACCGCGGCCGGTCTCGTAGCTCTGCCTAATGCCGGCGCTACCCATGATGATGGCACCGGTGGGAAAGTCCGGGCCGGGCATAATCTGCATGAGCTCGTCGACGGTGGCGTCGGGGTTGTCGATCAGGTAACAGGTGGCCTCGATCGCCTCGGTGAGGTTATGCGGGGCGATATTGGTGGCCATGCCTACAGCGATGCCTTGGCTGCCGTTAACCAGCAGGTTGGGGAAGCGTGCGGGCAGCACCACGGGCTCGGCGAGCGACTCGTCGTAGTTGGGCTGCCAGTCGACGGTATCCTTCTGCAGGTCGCGGAGCAGCTCCATGGCGGGCTTTGCCAGACGGCTCTCGGTGTAACGCATAGCTGCGGCACCGTCGCCGTCGATGTTGCCAAAGTTGCCGTGGCCGTCGATAAGCGGCGTGCGCATGGAGAACCACTGCGCCAGACGAACCATGGTCTCATAGACCGCGGAGTCGCCGTGGGGGTGGTACTTACCGATAACTTCGCCGACCGTCCAGGCCGACTTCTTGTGCGGGCGGTTGGGGTAGATGCCGCTCTCGTTCATGGCGTACAGGATGCGGCGGTGCACCGGCTTTAAGCCGTCGCGCACGTCCGGCAGGGCGCGTGCCGTAATGACCGACATCGAGTACTCGATAAACGACTGCTTCATCTCGCGGCCAAACTCCGAAATCTGGAGCTGGCCGCCGTTGATGTCCTCGCCGGCCGAGGCGCCGCGATCGACCGCGCCAAAGCTCTCCTCGAGCTCGGCGTCGTCATCCTCTTCCTCTTCATCCTCGACATCGGGGTTGTAGGAATCCGGATCGCCGTCCTCGCCCTGCTCGGCGCGGGCGAGCAGGCGCTTCAGATCATCGGGCATACCGGCGTCGCCGGCCTCGTCCATACCCTCGTTGTTGTTGATATCGTCTGCCACGTTACCTCCTCATGGTTTGCGTGGTCCATTAGTTCCCTACCACGGAGACGGCTTTTCCAGGTGCCGCAGATTCGCCCGAAAGAGGAGGGAAGCGTACTTGGGTACGCAACCGACGATTGAGGGCGAAGGTGCGGTGGCTGGGAAAGCCGAACAGGTTAGGCATCTAAGAAGCGTGCATCATGCGCGTGTTTTTCAATGTACTCGCGGCGATAGCCCACCTCGGAACCCATGAGCTCGCGTACGGCACGGTCCGCCACCACGGCATCCTCGATCGTCACGCGCTGCAAAATGCGGGTCTTGGGGTCCATCGTCGTCGAGGCAAGCTGCTTGGGGTCCATCTCACCCAGGCCCTTGTAGCGCTGGACGGTATAGCCCTTGCGCTTCTTGGTGATCTTGCCATCCTTGGCCTTGCCGTCCTCGTCGTTGTCGTCGGGGTTCAGGCCCAGGCTCTGAATGGTGTCGCGCAGAATCTCGTCTTCGGGCTGTCGGCCGTTGGGATACACGTAGTGGATCTTGTTGCGCACCTTAATGCCAAAGATGGGCGGGCAGGCAACATAGACATAGCCGGCATCGATCAACGGACGCATGTACTTGTAGAAGAACGTCAGCAGCAGGATGCGGATATGCGCACCGTCGACATCTGCATCGGTCATGATGATGATCTTGTGGTAGCGCGCCTTGGTGATATCGAAGTCGCCGCCGTCGCCGGCGCTCGTCGTGACGCCGCAACCGATCGCGGTGATCAGCGACTGGATGGTGTCGCTCGAGAACGCACGATGGTCACCCACGCGCTCGACGTTCAGAATCTTGCCGCGCAGGGGCAGAATCGCCTGGATGTCTCGGCGACGGCCGTCCTTGGCCGAACCGCCTGCCGAGTCTCCCTCTACGATGAAGAGCTCGGTCAGCTCGGCATCGCGCACCGAGCAGTCGGCGAGTTTGCCGGGCAGCGACGCCGTCTCGAGCAGGCTCTTGCGACGGGTCGCCTCGCGCGCCTTGCGGGCGGCGTTGCGGGCCTTGCAGGCCTGCTGCGCCTTCTTGACGATCTCGCGGGCGGGCTTGGGGTGCTCCTCAAGGTAGTCGGCAAGACCGTCGGTCACAATCTTGAGCGTAAGCGCGCGCATGTAGGAACTACCGAGCTTGGCCTTGGTCTGGCCCTCAAACTGCGGATCGGGCAGCTTGACCGAGATGACGGCCGAGAGACCCTCGCGCACGTCGTCACCGCTCAGGTTGGCCTCTTTCTCCTTAAGCAGGTTCTGCTTGCGGGCGTAATCGTTAATCACGCGGGTGAGGGCGGTGCGGAAGCCCTCAAGGTGCATGCCGCCCTCGGGGGTGTAGATGTCGTTGGCAAACGACATGACGTTCTCGCCATAACCGGCGTTCCACTGCAGGGACACCTCGACCTCGCCCATCTTGGCCACGGGCGCATCCGGGTCCGATTTACCCTCAATGTAGATGGGCTCCTTAAAGGCCTCGGGGACGTCCTTGCCGTCGTTGAGGAACTTGACGAAGTCGATGATGCCGCCCTCGTAGCAAAACTCCTCCACGCGGGGAGCCGCCTCACGCTCGTCAGTCAGCACGATCTTGAGGTTCTTATTGAGAAACGCCGTCTCTTGCAGACGATTGTGCAGTGTATCGAAATCGTAGACGCAGGTCTCGAAGATCTCGTCGTCGGGCCAGAAGGAGACGGTAGTGCCCGTCGAATCCGAGGTGCCCACGACCTCCATCTTCTTGACGGTCTTGCCGCGCGAGAATTCCATCTCGTAGATATTGCCGTCGCGGCGCACCTGCACGACCACGCGCTTGGACAGGGCGTTGACAACGGAGATGCCCACGCCGTGCAGGCCGCCGGAAACCTTATAGGCCGAGTTATCGAACTTACCGCCGGCGTGAAGGATCGTCATGACGACCTCGAGCGTCGGAATCTTTTTGACAGGGTGCTCGTCGACGGGGATGCCGCGCCCGTTATCGACGACCGTAATGGAGTTGTCGGCGTGGACCGTCACCTGAATCTCGGTGCAGAAACCGGCCATGGCCTCGTCGACGGAGTTGTCAACGATCTCCCACACCAGGTGGTGCAGACCGCTGGCGCTCGTCGAGCCGATATACATGCCCGGGCGCTTACGGACGGCTTCGAGACCCTCGAGGATCTTAATTTCGCCGCCATCGTAATCGTTTTCGTTTGCCACACGTCCTCCTTCGATTAAGAAAATCTGTATAGCCTTACTATTTTATCGTAAAAAATACCCTCGGGGACGAGGGTATTTGCCTATACAAGGCCACCAGATGCGATTTAAGACTCTTTTTTGCTTTGCACGCCCTTGGCCCACTCGGCACTGGCCCGCATGGCGTTCTGGAGGGCCTCACGCAGTTTTTGGTCTTCGATGGGCGACACCTGGCGCTCGATCTCGGCGCGCTCGGCTTCATTCAGATCGGCATGCGGCGCGGGCGGGCGCGCGGGCGCGACCGGACGCAGGCGCTCCTTTGCCGCGGGCGGTGTGTGGCCGGGGCGGGTCGTCTTAAATACCAGGCCATCCACATGCGCGCCGGCACGCTCCATGCGCGCGCGGATTATCTCGCGCAAAAGTGTCATCTCCTGTGTCCACGAGGGCGAATCGAGATACACCAGCAGCTCGTTGGACTCGGGAAGATAACGCAGCCCCGTCACATGCCGGCCCTCGCGCGTGCCCGAGCACACCGCGTTCCAAGCACGGTAGACCGCACGCGATTCCTCGGCGGCCTCCATTTGCGCACGACGCTCGGGCGTAGCCGACGCCAAGATGCGCTGGCGCTCGGCACCCAAAAAGTCACTGAAGGCAGCCGTGCCGTTCGCACGCTCGTAATTAGCACGCCTCACCCATGCTCACCACCTTGGCTCGATCAAGCAACTCATCGGTAAAGTATCCCAAATTGGTGGTGGTTATGACTGTCTGGATGTCGTCGCCGATCAGCTGCAAAAAAGCGGCGCGGCGATCGCCGTCGAGCTCGCTCATCACGTCATCCAAAAGCAGCAGCGGGGCGGTACCCAGAATATCGCGGGCTACGGCCACCTCGGCCACCTTCCAAGCCAGGACCAACGTACGTTGCTGGCCCTGACTGGCAAACGAGCGGGCCGAGCGGCCGGCGACCGAAAACTCAATCTCGTCGCGGTGCGGACCCACGAGTGTCACGCCGCGGCGGATTTCCTCGTCGGCGCGCTCGTCGAGCGCCGCGAGCATGTGCTCGTATGCCCAGCCCCTCAGCTCCTCGCGGTCATCGGTCTGGGGCAGCTCTCCCAACGTGGACGCATAGGCCACATCGGCCTCCTCCCCGGACGCAACCAGCCCGTAGGCATTGCGCACGTGGGCGTCCAAGCGATCGAGCAGGGCCAAGCGGTGCACCAGCAGGGCCGATCCGGCGCGGGCAATCGACTCATTCCACGCACCGAGCATCTCGCGACAGCACCATGTCTCTTTGAGCAGGGCGTTGCGCTGCGTCACGCAGCGGCCGTAGGCGCTTGCCAGATCGGCATAGCGAGCGCTCAGCTGCACGCCAAAGTCGTCGAGCGCGGCGCGACGCACGCTGGCACCACGCTTAACCATATCCAGATGATCGGGGCAGAACAAAACACTCGGCAGCACGCCGCGCACGCCAGAGGCGGCGCATCGCTTGCCGTTGCGGCTAAACGAACGCTTACCGTCCTCCACGCACAGGCCCATGTCCAGCACGCGGCCATCGCCCTCGAGCCTAAGCTCGGCCTTGCACAAACCCGTGCCGTCGTGCACAAGCTCGACGGCAGTGGAATGCCTAAACGAGGCGCCGCTCGTTAGCAGCTGCAGCGCCTCTATGAGGTTGGTCTTTCCCGCCGCGTTGGGCCCCGCGAGCACCGTCACGCCATCGCTCAGTTCCAGGCGATAGCTATCGAAGCTGCGGTAGCGCGCGACGGAAAGGTCGCGGGCGAACATGGCCATAGGGTGCCGCTAGATGCGCACCGGCATGACCAGGTACAGATAGTTGATCTTGTCGTAGGACTTAAAGATGCCGGCCTGCGAGTAGCTCTTAAGCTCCAGCGTGATCTCCTTCTCCTTGGACAGGGCGTTGAGACAGCCAAAGATGTAGTGGTAGTTAAAGGCAATGGTGCCCGACTCGCCCTCGGCCTCGACATCGATCGTCTCCTGCGCCAGATCCTGGTCATTGGAGATGGAGGACAGGCCCATCTGGCCGTTCTCGACATCGATCTCAAACTTGACGGCGGGGTTGGCGCTCGCGATGACCGCCACGCGCTTGAGGGCGGCATTAAAAGCCGCCACGTCGATCTTGACGCTCGTTACGCACGAATCGGGGATGAGCTGCTTGTAGTTGGGATACACACCCTCTATGCGGCGCGACACGTAGGTGGTGTTGCCGGCTTCAAAGACGACCTGGGTGTCGGTGGCACCGATCATAATGGTCGCCTGGCTCGCCATGATGCTCAGGGCGTCGTTGAAGGCATCGGCCGGCACGTTGAGCTCAAAGGAGCCCTCGAGCGTCGAGGTCTCCACCTGCGTATCGCACACGGCCAGACGGAAGGAGTCGGTCGCCACCAGGCGCACGGTGTTGTTTTCGACTCTCATATGCACACCGCCCAGGATGGGGCGGGCCTTGTCGGTCGAGGTGACGCGCCACACGCGGCTGACCATCTCGGACAGAATGTCGGTCGGGAGCTCAACGGCGCTCTCGATGGCATAGGCCGGGAACTCGGGGAAATCGTTGGCATCGAGCGTATTCAGGCGGAAGGAACTCTTCTCGCAACCGATCAGCACCTGGCGCTCCGAAAGCTCAAAGGTAACTGGGGCATCGGGAAGGGTCTTGGTGATGTTGGAGAGCATCTTGCAGGGGATTACCATCTCACCTTCCTCTTCCACATGTGCCACGATGCGGTGACGAATCGAGATAGTGTAGTTAGAGGTCTGGAATTCCAAGATGCCGTCTTGTGCCTTGATGAGCACGCCCGACAGAATAGGGAGGGTGGATGCCGAAGCGACACCCTTCATGACGACGCCGATTGCTTGCGTAAGCGAGCTCTGGCTGACGGTGAACTTCATCTTTTAATACCTTTCTATAGATATAAATATCTTAATAATAGTAATAGTACTGACGAAACTGTTGATTACTCCCAAACATGCAGGTCAAACCCAAAAAGAGAATCGACAGTTCCCTGTGTGCAACAGGGGTCGTTTTCCACGTTCAAAACCTGCGCAAAACTTTTCATCGGAGCGGGCTGGGTTTTAGACACCTTATGCCCGCGGTTTCGACAAGTTTTCAACAGGCGTGCCTATTTCCCTACGAGCGCAGTGTAATTTTGTCTCGTAGCGATTTGAGGTCCTCGGTCACGGTCCGGTCTTCCTGGATCATCTTCTGGACTTTTTTGTAGCTCGTGCTGACGGTCGAGTGGTTGCGGTTGCCAAACTCCGCACCCACGGCGGTGGTTGTCATCTCGCACATCTCGATCGCTAGGTAAATGGCGATATGGCGCGCCTTGGCGATATTGGCATTGCGGCGCGGACCAATGAGCTCCTCATGCGTCACGCCGTACTGTTCCTCGATAACAGACTGAACTGTCTGCACGCTGATCTTTTTGGCCGACGTGTCGAAGTACTGGCTGGCGATGGCATCGATGTCGTCGAAGCTCAGCTCGCTACCCTCGCGCTCGCGGTCGCCCGCCTCCCCGGCGCAGCGCTCGCAGAAGCTCTCGAGCTCACGGATGTTGGTGCCCGATACCTCCGCCATATGTTTAAAGTGCTCGTCGGTCAGATGTCCGCTGTCGCCACCGTAGGCCGCCAGCAGCGAGTCGTCGCCCGCCTCGGGCGCCGCCGCGATCGTGTTCTCGTAATAGCGCTGCAGAATCTTGTACTTCATCTCGTAGCTGGGCTCTGCTACCAAGCAGAGCATGCCAGCGTTAAAGCGGCTGGTCAGACGCTCGTCCATGTTCAGGTCCTTGGGCGCACGGTCTGCGGCAATCACGACCTTCTTGTTGTTGCGGATAAACTCGTCCATGAGCTGGAAAAAGTAGTCCACGCTCGCGCGCTTGCCGATGATGTTTTGGATGTCATCGATGATGAGCACGTCCACGCCGTGGTATGCCTGCATGATGGGGGCGTTACTCTTCTTTTGGCGGTCGAATTCTGTCATCAGATCATCGATGTATGCCTGTGAGTTGGCGTATTTCACTTTGATCTCGGGCGACTTCTCGGCGAGCTCGTTTTTGATAGCGAGCAGCAGGTGGGTCTTGCCTAAGCCCGATTTGCCATAGATGAACAGGGACGTGCAAGTACCGCGTTCGTCTGCGAGCGCGGCGAACTTAAGCGCCGAACGATAGGCGTGGCTGTTTTCGGGGCCGTAGACAAAGTTTTCGAAGGTGAATTTTGAGTTGGCCACGAGGGGCGCGCCATCGGCGTTCTGCTCGTCCGGCGCCGCAGCCGCAGGCACGCTCACAGGCGATGTCGAGACTGGTTTTGCGCTCCTGGCGGGTGCCACGCCCTTCATCTGATTCATCATGCGGCGGAAATCGTCGGCCGACAGCGTGTTTTTAATCGCGACGCCCGGTTCTTCGCCCGGCGCCGCGTCGTGCGCGACGGGCATGTGTGAAACGCTGGGCGCGGTTGCTACCGGCACGGCTGTTGCGTGGGGCATGGTTTCACGGGAAACATCGCCCGCATTGGTCTCCGGAGCCGCCACGGGGGCGACGGTCGTCAAAGGAGGAGTGACGGGTGCCGCCCCTGTGGCGCCTGTCGTGGGACCCTGCGGGGCCACGATGCTGAGCGCGATCGGCGCAAAGGCAATCTCTTCTAGGTAGTGCTCGATAGTCGGCTGGTGCTTTTTGAGCTGCGCAATGGCAAAGCGCGACGGTGCCTCGATGGTCAAGGTGTCCTCGGTCAGGCTCACGGCACGCGATTGCCCCAACATGTTGATGAGGCGTGCATCTTGGCCGTCGCGCTGGCAAAAGGCGATGGCATCCTCCAGGATGATGCTTGCTTCCTCGTCCACTGTCTCTCCCGTTCCTTAACTTTGGGTACGCACGCGAGCGCTGCCGAGTTCGGTCAGATGGTATTTCTGACCGTGTTTGATTACCAAGCCGGCCTGCGCCAAGTCATTGAGTGTGCGTGACCACGTGGGTGCGGAGTTTCCAAATGCTCGCGCCAGGTCGGTGGCGCCGCACTCTTGGTTTTGAGCCAGATATCCCAGCGCCGCGTTGCCGCGCTCGCTCACAAATACGTCCGGTTGCGGCTGTGCGTATTGATTCGCCGCATTAGGATACATCATTTGAGCTGCTGGTTGTTGAGAACTCTGCATGGTTGGCATCGGCTGTTGAAAACTTTGCGGCCACTGTTGGTATGGCTGCGGCGGCATCTGCTGGGCCCAGGGATGGTACGGCTGCGGCATCTGCTGATACGGCTGCTGATAGCCCTGGGGATACTGCTGCATATATTGCTGGGAGTATCCCTGCTGCGGCATATATTGTCCCGGATATGCCTGCGGGTACGGTTGGAAGCCCATCTGCCGAGCTCCTTGCATGCCCGTCACCTGCTGCATCGCGGCTGCATCCGAATCGGTCGGGACCATGGACTCTGCCGAGCCTTGAGTTGTCGCCTGTCCCGCGGGCTGGGGGTCCTGCATGGGCGGCATGCCGGGTTGATGCATCTGCCGCGAAACCATGGGCTGTTGTAGTGGGGACGCGGCCATGGTTTGCTGCGGAGTCATCATTGCTTGCTGTGGAAATGCTCCCGGCAGTGGGTATTCCGACCCCTGGGCCTCGGGGCGCACGGCTGCCCCGCGCCCTCCCGCGCGCTCAATTTCCTGCACGCGCTTGGGGTCGAGGCTCACCGTGACGACGGTGCCGTTGCCCATGTTATCTTCGATGGAGACTGCCCCGCCGGCGTTTTCCAGGTATTCCTGCACCATGGGAAAACCTGCCCCGGTGCCGCGTATATACCGCTTCATCTTGCTGTTTGCGCTGGTGACGCCAAAGTCGAAGGCGCGCTCTTTGTCGTCGATGCCCGGACCTTGGTCGGCAAAGCGGATAGTTTCCCCGCCGTCCAGGATCGAGATAATGGGCTCGGCAAAGTGGGCGTGGATAAAGTTTTCGACAATCTCGCGGATAACCATGAGCGAGATGTGTCCGCCTTGCTCTTTCATGCACTGGTAGACGGCGTTAGTCGTCTCTTCCAGATACGTGCGGATGTCTTGCGGTTCGATGACGACCACGCGCGGGGTCGAAAGCATGTCGTCATAGACGGCGATGCGCGCCGCATACATGGTTTTCGGTGTCTGTTTCGATGTCTGCTCGCCCTCTTTGCGCTCTTCGCGTACGCCGTTGATGTGCTCGTTGTCGGGTGCCGGGTCACCGGAATCGACCATGGTGTAAAAGTCGTCAGACATGCCGCTCGCAATCTTTCAAAAGGTTTCGGATAAATAGTAGCTCACCGCGCAATGTTTCTCATCTTTCGACAAGTTTTCAAAACATGTTGAAAACTTTGGAAAATGGGCGAAAAGTTCTCAACATTGCCAACATGACCTGTCGAAAACTCGGTGAAATATCGTGAAAAGTTGAAGTCATACTCAAAAACTCATCCGGCTTATGGCGGAACCGTGTGAACTGCGCAACCTTTTACCTTTGATTTCTTGACATTTGAACATTGATTTCCCTACAATCTTCAAGCTCACGTGTCTATATCTGCGTCCGCGCCCTCGCGGACACTCGAAATGCAGCAGGAGGAACTTAAGATGAAGCGTACGTATCAGCCTAATAAGCGTAAGCGTGCCAAGACCCATGGCTTCCGTGCCCGTATGGCCACCAAGGGTGGTCGTGCCGTGCTCGCCCGTCGCCGCGCCAAGGGCCGCAAGCGTCTCACTGTCTAGCAGCGATACACACATCTCGCATGAAGACTATTAAGTCTCGGCAAGATTTCGAGCATGTGTTCAGTCAGGGGCGTCGTTTCAATCATCCTCTGATTCGAATGACCATATGTGAATCGGTTGGCGAAGGCGACTCTGGAAGGGTCGCCTTCGTTGGTGCTAAACGACTCGGTTGCGCAGTTGTGCGCAACCGTTCTAAGCGCGTGATGCGCGAGGCCGCCCGCAGCTGCGGATTTCCCGTTGCGGGTTATGACATCATCTTGTTCGCGACCCCCAAGACGAGGATCTCGTCGCCGGAGGAAATGAACGAGGCATTGCGTTCGCTTGTGATACGCGCCGGCGTTGCCGGGGAGGAGCGATGAGCAATCACGTTTTGCGACGTGTTGCCATCGCTCCTATTCGCATATATCAACAGGTTATTTCGCCCTTATTGCCTGACGCCTGCATTTATTATCCAACGTGTTCTCATTACGCCGTCCAGGCTATCGAGAAATACGGTGTTTGTAGAGGCTGCTGGCTTGCCGTGAGGCGCATCGCTCGCTGCAATCCCCTGCACGTCGGCGGTTATGACCCTGTGCCCTAGCGGGCACTCGCTATCGGAGGAAAAATTACATGTGGGATTGGATCGTTAACATCCTTTTCGAGCTGCTCAAGCTCATCCAGACCTTTGCGGTCGACTGGGGCCTGTCCATCATTATCCTGGTGGTCATCGTCCGTCTGCTGCTGACGCCGCTCATGCTCAAGTCGACCAAGTCGACGGCCCGTATGCAGGTGCTGCAGCCCAAGATGCTCGAGATCCAGGAGCGCTACGCCGACGATCCGCAGCGTCAGGCCGAGGAGATGCAGAAGTTCTACAGCGAGAACAAGTTCAATCCGCTGTCCGGCTGCCTGCCGCTTCTGATTCAGATGCCTATCCTCATCGCCCTGTTTACGCTTCTGCGCAACCTGCCGCATTACTTTAACGAGGGCACCTTCTCGTTCTTCAACATTCTGCCCGATCTGACTACCACGCCGAGTGCCTCTTTTGCCGATGGCTTTATGGTCGCACTGCCTGCGCTGGTTTGCCTGATTCTGTTTGCTGTCCTGACCCTGATTCCGCAGCTGTACATGTCGCGCAATCAGACTGGTCAGCAGGCCCAGAGCATGCGCATGATGGCCGTCGTCATGACCGTCATGATGCTCTGGATGGGTTGGAGCCTGCCCGTTGGTGTTCTTTTGTACTACGACGTGTCTTCTGCCTGGCAGGTCATCCAGCAGATCTTTGTGACGCAGAAGGTTATCGAGAAGGCTAAGGCCGAAGAGGAGGAGCGTCTTAAGAACGCCCCGCTGCAGGTTGAGGTCACGCGTCGCGAGAAGAAGCCGCGCCCGCACAAGAAAAAGTAGCGGTATAGTAATCTTATTTAGGTACCTAACTTTTGGAGTACGTTATGTCTGAAGAGATCGTCGAGGATATGCTTGAGGAGGTTGCCCCGCAGGCCGCGGGCGATTATCTCGAGATTGCACAGCGCTACAAGGCTGGTGAAGAGCTTACGGATGAAGAGCTCGACACCATTGCCGATGTTGCGATTTCTATTCTTCGTTCCATCCTTTCGCATTTCGACGCCGCCAACTCTCCTATCGATGAGTATGAGGGCGACGAGGGCGAACTGATTCTTGATGTAACGGCTCCCGACCTTGCCGTCCTTATTGGTCGTCATGGACGCACCCTTGATGCCCTTCAGGTTATGTTCTCGCTGTTGGTGAGCCGCAAGCTAGGCTTTAGGTATCCGGTCGTCGTCGACGTCGAGGGATATAAGAGCCGCCGCCAGGACAAGGTTGCCTCTATGGCTCAGTCTGCTGCCGAGCGGGCAGTGCGCACTCACAAAAGCGTTTCGCTTCCTCCCATGAATGCCTACGAGCGCCGTCTGGTTCATATTGCTCTTCGCGGCAACGATGCCGTCGACACGCATTCTGAGGGTTCTGACCCCGATCGTCATGTTGTGATTGTTGCTCGATAACCTAAACGAGCTTATCTTAAGGGGGCGTGGTTTCCACGTCCCTTTTTTTGTCAAAAGTTCTTGATACACTGATTTTTGTCAGATAGGAGTTTGTCTTGTTTGTACTAACCGATGAGCAGACAAGCCAGATGCTTAGTCGTCTAATTTCGTATTGCGAAGAGTATTCTTTGAAGGTCTCCCATGATGCCCTACGCTCCTGTATTGAGCATCTTGATCTTGTTTTGGAGGCTAATAAGACCACCAATCTTACGCGCATCCTAAATATCGAAGATGCGGCTGTTCTTCATATTCTAGATTCGCTAGTGTTGCTTCCCTATATAGACATTGCTCCAGAAGGCGCTTTGTTAGACATGGGTACTGGTGCTGGGTTTCCTGGTATCCCTTTGACAATTGCTAGCGGACGTAAGGCTACCTATATCGATTCGGTTGGCAAGAAGGTTGATGCCGTTAACTCATTTGTTGAGGCTCTCAGTCTCAAGCATGCTCACGCGGTTCATGATCGTCTTGAAGAATATGCCCGAGGCCATAAGAAACAGTTTGCTGTTGTTACTGCTCGTGCACTTGCACCGTTACCAGTTCTCGTCGAGTACGCTTCACCATTTCTAATAGATAGTGGTCTCTTTGTTATTACTAAGGGAAACCCGTCAGACATCGAACTTCAGTCTGGTCTAACTGCCGCTAGCATATGCGGGTTCACCACACTTTTGACAGATGATTTAGATTTGCCAAATTGCTTGGGTCATCGCGAGTTTATCATTCTAAAAAAATCTCGTCCGGCAGATATTTCGCTTCCACGTGCTAATGGCATGGCGAAGAAGAATCCGCTTGCCTAGATGTTTCACGTGAAACATAATGGATAGTAATTACTTGTTATGTTTCACGTGAAACATAACAGATGATGAATCGGAATGTTTCACGTGAAACATCCTCCGTTTAACAGCTTAAAATACACCAGGAGGGACCGTGGGATTTCGCGACGTTAAGCGTTCAAAGAGCGCAAAAGACACGCGTATCATTGCAATCATCAATCAAAAGGGTGGTGTGGGTAAGTCCACCACAGCTGTAAACCTTGCAGCAGCACTGGGTGAACAGGGTCGAAAGACGCTGATTGTCGATTTTGATCCACAGGGTAATAGCACGAGCGGCTTTGGAATCGAAAAAGAAGAACTCGATAACTGCATCTATGATGCGTTGTTGAACGATGTTCCGGCAGAATCGCTTGTTCTTGATACAAATTGCAGTAAGGTATTTGTAATTCCGGCTACTATCCAGCTTGCAGGTGCCGAAATTGAGCTTGTAAGCGCAATTGCACGAGAAACACGCTTGAAGGATCTGCTTGAGCCTGTTAAGGATGAGTTTGACTTTATATTTATCGACTGTCCGCCTTCACTTGGCTTGTTGACCATTAATGCGTTGACGGCGGCGGACAGTGTTCTGATTCCGATTCAGTGTGAGTATTACGCACTCGAAGGTGTCACCAAGCTGCTTGAGTCGATGAAGATGGTCAAAACACGCCTAAATAAGAACCTTGATACCTATGGCGTGCTTATGACGATGTATGATTCGCGAACATCGCTCTCAAATCAGGTTGTCGAAGAAGTGCAGTCGTACTTTGGGGATAAGGCATTTAAGACCTTGATTCCGCGTACGGTTAAAATATCAGAAGCACCGTCGTTCGGTGAGCCGGTAATTACATATGCGCCGCAAAATAAGGGTGCAAAGGCGTATATGAACCTTGCAAAAGAGGTGATCAAGCGTGCCTAGTCCTAGGAAACGTGGCGGTTTGGGTCGCGGACTCAATGCATTGGTCTCCGAAGCAGAATATGAGACCGGTGGATCTGCGACGTCCGCATCCAATACTGCTTCGGAAACTAAACTTCCAATCGAAGATATCCTTCCGAACCCCAACCAACCCCGAATTCATTTTAATGAGACCGAGCTTCGAGAGTTGAGTGAGTCGATTCAGGAGCATGGCGTTCTTCAGCCGCTTCTTGTACGCAAGTACGGTAATGGCTATGAGATTATCGCGGGTGAGCGCCGTTATCAGGCTTCTAAGCTCGCTGGACTTGAGGAAGTTCCTGTCATCATAAAAGATGTTGATGATAAACAGATGCTTGCGCTTGCATTGATTGAAAATCTGCAACGCTCTGATCTCAATCCCGTCGAAGAGGCTAAGGGATATCGACAGCTCATCGATGCGAGTGGTATGACTCAAGAGGCCTTGTCGAAGGCTGTTAGCAAGTCTCGCTCTGCAATCACCAATTCGCTGCGCCTACTTGATCTTCCAGAGGTTGTTCAGCAGATGATCTTTGAAGGTAAGCTAACTGCTGGCCATGCTCGTGCAATTCTTGCAGTTCCATACGAAGATGCACGCATTAAGTTAGCTGAGAAGGTTGTTGCGGAGGGATTGTCCGTCCGCGCGACAGAAAATCTTGCTCCGTTGTTTTCTGCCGGAGAGACACCAAAAACGCCTCGAACCGCAACGCCTCAGTCTTTTAAGAAGGCGGCACGCGTTCTGCGTCAGGTGTTTAACACGAACGTTCGCGTAAAGAGCTCGCGCGGCAAGAACAAGATCGAGATTGAATTTAAGGATGAAGAGGAACTCTCTCGCATTCTGGGCGAAATCATTCAGTGTGATCAAGGAGGTCAGGATGAGGAATAAAGTTCTGACTGTTGTCGCTTTGGCTGCTACTGTTGCAGTTGGCGCTTTTGCCGGTTATAAGATTGCGACAGATGATGAATTGCGTGGTCGTTTACTTCGCGGAGCGCAGGATATCGTTGATACCTCAAAAAAGAAAATGGATGTTATGACCGAGGACGTTGCCATGCGTACGGCTCAGATGACTAAGAATCCCAAGATCAACCAAGATTGGGTTAATCATCAATGGGAAAATGTAGGCTTTTAGGTACCTAACAATGACTCATCCATTCTGAAGGGTTCCTTGTCTGATCACCAGTACAGGGATCCCTAATATCGTCCTTAATAATGCTGGACAATCGTATGATGCAGATAATCGATGAATATGAAACAGCCCCGGTTGCAATTAAGCAACCGGGGCTTTCTGATGTTTCACATGAAACGTTTAGGCTGGTCTCCCCTACGCGTTCTTCTGTACTTTGAAACGCTGCTTGAGTTGGCCACAAGCCGCATCGATATCGTTGCCACGAGAATTGCGGATCGTGGTCTCGATACCACGGGACTCAAGACGGCGTTGAAGGTCTTCTACCTTATGGATCGGTGACGGCTTGAGCGGACTGCCCTCAATATCGTTGAGCTGAATCAGGTTGACGTGGCACAGCGTGCCCTCGCAGAAGTCGCAGAGCGCCTGCATTTCGGGGTTGGTGTCGTTGACGCCCTCGATCATGGCATATTCGTACGTCGGACGGCGGCCGGTCTTCTCGGTGTAGAGCTGCAGTGCCTCGTGAAGGCGCAGGAGTGTGTATTTCTTGACACCGGGCATGAGCTTATTGCGTGTGGACTGGATAGCGGAGTGCAGCGAGACAGCTAGGGTGAACTGCTCGGGAACGTCGGCAAACTTACGGATGCCAGGAATAACACCGCTGGTAGACACGGTGAGATGGCGCGCTCCAATGCCGATACCGTCGGGATCATTAAGGATGCGCAGCGCCTTAAGAACCTCATCGTAGTTGGCAAAAGGCTCGCCCTGGCCCATGAACACTACGCTTGTCGCGCGCTCGCCAAAATCATTGGAAACGTGAAGTACCTGGTCGACGATTTCCTGGGCGGTCAGCGAGCGCCTGAGGCCGTTGAGACCGGTAGCGCAAAAAGCACAGCCCATTCCGCAGCCGGCTTGGGTGGATACGCAGACAGAGAGCTTGTTGCGACGGGGCATGCCGACGGTCTCGACAGAAATGCCATCGTGGTACTCGAGTAGGTATTTACGAGAGCCGTCCTTGGACACCTGCTTGGTGAGCTCGGTCGGCGTGTCGAAGGCAAATGCCTCCTTTAACTGCTCGCGGAAAGTCTTGGGAAGGTTGGTCATATCGTCAAACGAACAAACGTTCTTCTCAAAAACCCATTCAATGAGCTGCTTCGCGCGGAAAGCGGGCTGGCCGAGTTCGGCCACGAGCTCGCGAATATCGTTTTGGCTCAAGTCGCGAATGTCCTGAGATTTAGTCCTGGGATTCATGGAAGCCTTTCGATTTTGGGGAAACGTAGGGGGTATCGCTACAATATGGTATCAGCTGCAGAAATCATAGAGGAGGAGTCTGCCCATGCCGGGTAAAAGCCTAGAGAACATGCACGTAGCGGTCTTGGCGGGCGGCCATTCCGCCGAGCGCGAGATTTCGCTCAATTCGGGAAAGAACGTCGTGGTGGCCCTAAAGGAGGCTGGCTACACTTCGGTGGAGCTGCTCGATACGGCTGCCGATGATTTTATGGTGACTATGGCAACTGGCGATTTTGACGTGGCGTTTATCGCCATGCACGGCGCCGGCGGCGAGGATGGCGCCATGCAGGGAGCCATGGAGACGCTGGGTATCCCCTATACGGCGTCGGGTGTGCTCGCCAGCGCGTGTGGCGCCGATAAAGAGGTTTCAAAGCTTCTGTATGCCAAGGCAGGCATCCCCATTGCCCCCGGTTTGGCGCTTGTGGCGGGCGACGAGGTTGATATCGATCGCATCGTTGAGATTTGCGGCGAGCGTTGCTTTGTAAAGCCCGCCGTCAACGGCTCCAGCTACGGCATCTCCCTGGTACACGAGCCCTCTGAGCTGCCTGCCGCCATCGCCAAGGCCTTTGAGTACGGCGATAAGGTGCTGGTCGAAAAGTGCATCGAGGGAACCGAGATTACCGTAGGCGTCTACGGCGAGGATGACGTACGCGCCCTGCCGATCGTCGAGATTCGCAAGCCTGAGGACTGTGAGTTCTACGACCTGGATGTGAAGTACGTCGATCCCACGGATATCCACCGTATTCCGGCGCAGATTTCGCCCGAAAACTATGCTCGTGCCCAGGAACTAGCCTGTGCGGCCCACAAAGCCCTCGGCTGTCTGGGCATTTCGCGCAGCGATTTTATCGTGAGCGAGGACGGCCCCGTCATCCTCGAGACCAATACGATTCCCGGTATGACCGATACGTCGCTGTATCCGGACGAGATTCGTCATACCAAAGACATGACCTTCCCGCAGGTCTGTGACAGTCTGATTCGCATGGGTCTCCGTCGAGCGGGCATTGCATGCTAATCGAGGACGCTGTATCTCCTGAAACGCCGCAGTTTGTCATTGATTCCTATGCAACGCTTGCCGAGCGTGCCCGCACACAATCGTTTGGCCTTATCGAGGAGGATGTTATCGTCCTCGATACCGAGACCACGGGTCTTTCGGTCCAGGACAACGAGCTTATCGAGATTTCCGCGGCCCGTCTTTCGGGCCGCGAGGTCGTTGACCGCTTTGACACGTTTGTGCATCCCAAGCAGCTGATCCCTGCCGAAATCACT
Source organism: Collinsella sp. SGI.095 (assembly GCF_050314535.1). Taxonomy (NCBI): domain Bacteria; kingdom Bacillati; phylum Actinomycetota; class Coriobacteriia; order Coriobacteriales; family Coriobacteriaceae; genus Collinsella; species Collinsella sp. SGI.095. Next base: position 22,465 of record NZ_JBNPNG010000003.1, on the reverse strand, counting down.
GAGCTCACAAGCATCACAAACGCCGATGTGGCCGATGCCCCCTCGGCTGTAGAGGCCGTGGCTGCGCTCGCCGATTTTGTGGGCGGGTGCCCGGTTATCGCGCACAATGCCACGTTTGACCGATCATTCATCGAATCGGTCAAGGGCGGTGTCAACGTCAGCGACATCTGGATCGATTCGCTGGCGTTGTCCCGTATCGCGCTGCCGCGCCTGGCATCGCACAAGTTGTCCTTTATGGCCGATCTGTTTGGCTGCGACTCCGTGTCGCACCGTGCAAATGCCGATGTCGATGCCCTGTGTGGGGTGTGGCGCGTGCTGCTGGTTGCCCTTACGGACTTGCCGCAGGGCCTTATGGCGCGTCTGGCGGATATGCACGCGGATGTTCCTTGGTCCTATCGTCCCATTTTCTCGTTTTTGGCAGGTCAAAACCCCGGCTCGATTTTCTCGCTTGCCGCCGCCCGCGCCGACGTGCTCAAGGCCGATCGCGCCGATGATCGCGTGGATGCCGACGAGCTGCCGGTTCTTAACATGCCGAGCCGCGAAGAGATTGAGGCGGATTATGCCCCCGGTGGTCTAGTCAATCGCATGTATCCCACTTATGAGCCGCGCGACGAGCAGATTGCCATGGCGCTCGAGGTGCGCGACGCGTTGGTTACGGATACGCATCGCGTGATAGAGGCCGGTACGGGCGTCGGTAAATCGATGGCGTATCTTGTGCCCTTTGCCGAGGCCGCCCGCCGAAACAACATTACCGTTGGCATTGCGACCAAATCGAATAATCTTGCCGATCAGCTTATGTACCACGAGCTGCCAAAACTCGCCGAACAGCTGGACGGAGGCTTGTCATTCTGTGCGCTCAAGGGATATGACCACTATCCGTGCCTGCGCAAACTCGAGCGCATGAGCCGAAGTCAGGCCGAGATTACCACCAAGCGCGATCCTGCCGACACGCTCACAGCGGTTGCGGTGATCATGGCGTATGTGTGCCAATCTGCCGATGGTGACCTCGATTCGCTCGGCATTCGCTGGCGCAGCGTCAACCGTCCCGACTTTACGACGGCCTCGCGCGAATGCGCTCGCCGCCTGTGTCCGTTCTTTCCCGATAAATGCCTCGTCCACGGTGCCCGTCGTCGCGCGGCGCATGCCGATGTCGTGGTCACAAATCATTCCCTGCTGTTTCGCAACGTTGCGGCCGAAGGGAGAATTTTGCCTCCCATCCGCCACTGGGTAATCGACGAGGCCCATTCCATCGAGCGCGAGGCGCGCCGCCAGTGGGCGCGCGTGGTCTCGGCAGACGAATCTCGCGTGCTATTTGAGCGCCTTGGCGGGTCGAGCTCCGGTGCATTGAGCCAGGTATCTCGTGATTTGGCGACATCCGAAGGCTCCACGCTTTATCTGGGGCTCACCGCGAAGGCGACGTCTACGGTCGCACACGCGAGCATGGCACTCACCGAGGTGTTTGACGGCGTGCGTGAGCTCGGCCGTCGCGCCCGCGGTGGCTATGACAGCGCAAATCTGTGGATTGGCCCCGAGTTGCGCGAGTCGGATGACTGGCATGACTTCTTGCAGTCTGCCAGCGCTACTATCGATGCCCTGGAGCAGGCGGATAAAAATGTCGCCGCGCTGGTGCAGGCTGTCGCTGCCGATAAACCCGAGGTCGTCGTCGACCTGGGCGATATTTCGCGCCGTCTGCACGAGCTGGCCGAGAACCTCAAGCTCATCATTGACGGCACCGACGAGCATTATGTGTACTCGCTGCAGGTCAACCGCCGCCTACGTGCGGGCGGAGAATCCATGACCGCCGAGCGCATCGACATCGGCGAGGCCCTGGCGAACGAGTGGCTGCCCGAGGTGCATACGGCCATCTTTGCCTCGGCAACCATGACGGTGTCCAAGAGCTTTGAGCACTTTAACCATGCCGTAGGCCTCGATCGCATTGGCGCTTCGGCATCCTCGTCACTACATCTGGATTCGAGCTATGACTTCGATTCGAACATGGCCGTAGTCGTGGCGGGGGACATTCCCGACCCTCGCGACCGCGAGGGCTATCTATCCGCGCTCGAGCGCATGCTGGTCGATGCCCATCTTGCCATGGGCGGGTCGGTACTCACGCTGTTCACCAATCGCCGCGATATGGAAGACCTGTATGCTCGGGTTGAGCCCAAGCTGGCGCGTGCCGGCCTGGAACTCAATTGCCAGCAGCGCAATTCGTCTCCCCGTCGCTTGCGCGATCGCTTTATCAACGAGTCGACCTCGTCGCTCTTTGCTCTCAAGGCATTTTGGGAGGGCTTCGATGCCGGCGGCGAGACGCTGAGATGCGTCATTATCCCCAAGCTGCCATTCTCGAGCCCCACCGATCCTCTCTCGTGCGAGCGCAATCTGCGCGAGGACCGCGCCTGGGTACGCTACTCGCTGCCCGAGGCGGTTCTCGAGGTCAAGCAGGCGGCCGGTCGCCTGATTCGTTCATCGACCGATTGCGGCGTGTTGATTTTGGCCGACCCGCGTCTGGTGACGAAGGGTTACGGCAAGAAATTTCTGACATCGCTGCCTACCAGCTCGTATCAGCGCATCGAAACGGCGCAGATCGGCCACTATCTTCAGTTATGGCGCCAAGCGCACGAACGCCATCGCTAAGAACGGAAGGCCATTGCCTCGGCGGCATCACATAGACGCTTTGAAAGGGCGGGGTCGTCTGCGATGCGGATGGCTCCGCCCGCTGCGATAATCTGGCTAAACAGCCAGTTTTCGGAGCTATAGGAAACGGTCACGCTTGCCGTACCCTCCCCATCGGCTTTAATTGACCTGATACCTGCCCACCTCACGCGTTCTGCCATATCGAGCGGCATCAGGAGCTTAACGCTCTGGCTTGCCTGTGCAAGGGAATCGTGCAGGGACGTGGTTTCGGTCGTGTGACGCACGACGGAGTCTTCCGTCAGCAGAAGCTCCTCGATCTTGTCCATACGGTAGGAGCGCTGCCCGTCTGCCTCGACATCCCAGGCAATCAGGTACGTTTGGTCGCCGTTGGTCGTAATCTTTAGGGGGTCGATCAATCGCCTGCGTGGATGCTGGTCGTCCAGGGAGCGGTAGGTGACGAGGCATCGCACGCCATCCTGAATTGCACAGCAGAGTTGCTGCCAATAAGATCCGCGGGCGACGGTATCGTCAACGCGTTGGTTGTATCCGAGTTCCGCCGGAAGGAGTGCGCGCCGGATGCGCGCCGCCGCGCACTCCTCGATTCCGAGTGACTCCAATTCATGATTGAGTACGGCGCCCTCGGCGGCACTCAGGCGAAGCGGCAGCACACGGCCCGCATCGCCGATGAGAACCACACGTTCATCGTGGCATTCGCAAATGATGCGCGCGCCCGATTCGCGGTCTGCGAGCGTCGAGATGATGCCGATGATCTCGTCGAGCGAAGCTCCGGAGATATCGAAGCGACTGCAGATTTCGTCTCGCGTCATGCCCGCCTCGCCGGCGGCATAGAGTGCCTCCATAATGTCGATGGAGCGCGAGAGCCTTTGTTCGCTGGTGAGCTTACGCACGGCCATGAGCGCTCACTGTCCTTTCGATGAGGCGGTTCCACGCCTGCTTGAGTTCGTTGGGCTCTACGGGCCTCATACCGTCAACGCTGTGTTCCATGCAAAATGACGCCGCCGCATTCAGGTCGCGAACGTTAACGGTCCAGGTCCAGCCGTCTTTGGCGTGCTCGAGCCTGCCTCGCCCGCGTGTGAGGCCGTGGACCATGTCGGATTGAGCCTGCGGAGCAAACGAGAAAGTTGCCGTGACGGGTTGGCAATCGGAGAAATCGAATTCAAAGAAGAGGTAATCGTTGAGATTGAAGTCTGCGGGAATGGCGTAGGCCCGCGATGGACGCCACGCACGAACGATGCGATCGCAGCGAAAGGTTCTGATTTCTCCGGTGGCGTCATCTAGGCCGCAAAAGTAGGCTGTTCCTTCGCGCTCGAACATGCCGTAGACGCAAACAGTGCGTTGTCGTTGCTCACCCCGTCCGTTTTGATACAAAAAACGCAGCGCGCATCGGTCGGCAAACGCGCTCCATACCGCATCGACCGTCGGCGAGTGAACAACGGGGGGCTCGGCCGTATTCGTCTCACCGGTAAGATAGGCAATTTTGGAGCGTATGTCGGCGAGTGGGGTCGCAAAGGCCGAAGAGCCCGTGGTGAGGGTCTGATCGATAGCGTTTAGCAGAATGTCGGCATCGTCTGCGGTGATCAAGCCGCCCGCGGCAAACGTATGCTCACGGTCGATTGTCCAGGCGCTCTCCTCGGTCTCCTGGGCACCCGCGGCGCGAACTTCCTTGATCACAATGCCCCGCTCGAGCAGCTTGTCGCGGTCGCGGCGAAACTTTCGCTTATCCGAGTCGACGTTGCCCGATCCGTAGCCTAGGTCGGAATCCAGCACGATCTGCTCGGTTGTTAGAGGCTCGGGGGAACTGTTGAGGACAAAGAAAAGGTTGAGGATACGCTGGGCGGTTTTGTCGAAACCGGGTTCTGGCGCATTTGTTTTGTTTGTCGCGGTCATATCGCTTACCGTCATAGAATCCTCGCATGGGAAGGTTATTTGATGCCATGATTTTAATCCGATATGGAGATTAGGCTATATCCTTGTCCGCTCAGTGCGTTAAGATGCCCAGATTTCGGCCGATTGCGTTCGCTCGGGGTATACTTTCGACTATATACGGTTCTAATGTGCAAGCATTGGGCCTATTTGTCGGATTATGGATGTGGAGCGCACATGGCGAACACCCAGAACTATATCAATCATCTGCTACAGGGCACGGGCATCACGCCGGCGTGCAGCGAAGAAGAGCGTTTGGCTGCCGAGGATATCGCCCAGATCTTCCGCAATCATGGCTTTGATCCCGAAGTCCAGGAATTTAACGCTCCTGCACCCAGCAGGCTGGCATTTGCCGTCACAGGCATTCTGTCTTTTGCCGGCGCCCTGCTTATGGGTATTGGCGGCAGCATCGGCTTAATCGGTGTTCTGCTGGCCATCGTCGGTGCCGTGTTGTATGTGCTCGAGCGTACCGGTCGCCCTGTTATCTCTCGCCTGGGCAAGACGGGCGTGAGTCAAAATGTCATTGCCTATCACAAGGCCACAGGTCCGCTTGCATCTCCGCGCAACCGTCCGGTGGTTGTTGTCGCCCATTACGATTCTCCGCGTGCCGAGCTCCTCGCTCGCGAACCGTACGCGCCGTATCGCGCGCTCATCGCCAAGATGCTGCCGGTCGCCACGATTGTCCCCGCTGCCGTCGCCATTCTGCGTATACTGCCGCTCCCCGGCGCTCTGAAGGTTCTGCTTTGGATCGTTGCGATCCTCGCCTCTCTTGTGGCGCTCGCCAACGCGGCCAATATCATTGCCAACCGTTTTGTTCTTCCCTATACGTCCGGTGCGGTCTGCAATAAGTCTTCTGTAGCCGCGATGCTCGGTGTCATGGATAACGTTGCCCCTTACCAGGGCGAAAACGAGTTCCCTAACGACATTCCGTTTGATGACTATTTTGGTGAGCAAAAGCGTCGTGCCGAGGAGATGGCGCGCGCGGCGGCTGAGTATGCCGCTGCCCAGCAGCAAAACGACTACGGCAACACGATCGAGTACGAAGAACCCTCCTACAACGAGGACGAGTTTGGCCAGCCGATCGCTCCCGAATCCGAGCAGGGCGAAGTTTTTGACGAACAGATCGATGGCTTTGAGGGTGCCTCAGCTGACGAAACCCTGATTGGTGTCATTGCTCCCGAGGCTCAGGCTGAAGCCGAGGTTGCTGCCGAGCCGGTTGCGGATGAGGATGTCGTCGAGTCGATTGGGGCGCCCGCTGCCGCCGAGCCGAGCGAGCCCGAGCCTAAGCTGTATCGCAATGCCGCCGGTAATATCCGCTTTGGTTCTGATGCCATTCGTGCCCTGGGGATGCTTCCCGAGTCGTGCACGCTTGATTACGAAGAGGGCGAGGAGCCGACGATCGATCCTGAGCCTGCTTCGGTTGAACCTGTCGTCGCGCCTGCCGACGAGCCCGTCGTCGATACCGAGCCCGAGACGGAACCCGAGCCCAGCCCTGCACCAGAGCCGGACACCGCTGCACCCGCTCCGGTGGTTCAGGATGTTTACGACGATTCCGCCAGCGATTACGATGAGTATCCGCAGCGCGCTTCCTATGAGAGCGATACCGATTTTTCGGCCGATCTACCGGTCGCGACGCCCCATGCCGATATAGCATCTGCGTTCTCTTCGATTGGAGCCAGCGCTTCAAGCTTCTTTAAGGGCGCACTCGCTAAGGGTAAAAAACTTGTCGACGACCTTGAGGAAAAGCGTGCCGCTGCGCGCGAGGTGGCAGAGCAGGAGGCTATTGCCCACCAGCAGGCTGCCGAGGCCGAGCGTGAGCGTGCGGCGCGGGAGTTTGAACAGCATGAGGCTGAGCAGCCTGCCGCGACGGAGGTCGCCGAGGCTACGACGTCCTTCGAGGCCCAGCAGCCAATCGACGCCACCGAGACGCTCGATGCCGCGAAGTTCGATGCCACGATAACGTTCGAGAAGCAGGGTACTGTCATCGCCGAGCCCCTTTCTGTTTCCGATGAGTCCCAGGATGCTGCAGATGGGATCGAGGCGCCCGAAGCCGAGCCGGCTGAGAGTGTCGATGCCGAGCAGGTTGAGAACGTTGACGCCGAGACGAACACCGCCGACGAGATTGAAGCCGACGCGACGGTCGTCGTTGAGCAAGAAGAGACCCCGGTGATTTCTAACGCCGATGAGTCCAGGCCGTACTCTACGCAGATCTTTACCATGCCTGCCCCGAGCGATCCCGGCTCCACGGTTGCCAACCCCGCATCGGCGCAGGTCGAGACGGTTGATTCGCTCATGGCACAGATTTCGTCCAAGGCTGCACCGCGTCCGCAGATGAATATCCCCGATCCCGCTTCTGCTCCGGTGCTCACACCTTCTTCTTCGCCGCTTGCCTCGGTCCCCGATCCGTCGCTGCCCTCGATGCAGCAGGCCAACGTCGCATCCCGCACATCCCTCTTCGATCTCCCCGACCCCTCGGCTCAGGCCGACGATCCTTTCGCGACAGCTCAGGGGCCCGAGCCCACGTCGGCACCGGTTGCCCCCTCCATGCCCGTTTCTTCGGGCGCTCAGCCCATCGAAACCATCTCGGCTCCCGTCGCCAAGGAGGCAAAGCCTCAGAAGCGTGGTCTGGGCGGCTTGTTCGGACGCAAAAAGAAGAATGAGCAGAACAGCATGAGCGACTGGCTGGGCGTCGAGGATGACTACGATGCCAAGAAGTCTGGCCGCGGTATCGGCTCTTGGGATAACTTTGAGGACGATGATAACGGCTGGAAGGGCGGTGCCACCTCTTCTGACGGCGCTTCTGCTGAGGACATGCTTTCGGCTGTTGCCTCCATGGGTGATGACGAGCTGCTTGGTCACGATATCTGGTTTGTGGCAACGGGTGCCTCGGATTGTGACGGCGCCGGTATGAAGGCGTTCCTCGAAGCCCATCGCGATAAGCTGCGTGGTGTGTTCTTTATCAATCTTGAGTCCATTGGAGCCGGTAGGCTTTCGGTCGTGACGGTCGAAGGCGAGCAGCAGTTGCTCAAGGGTGATCGCCGCATCATGAATCTGGTCAGCAAGGTGTGCAAGTCGTTCCACGTTGATTGTGGCGCGTTTGAGATGCCCTATGCCAAGACCGATGCCTATGCCGCGCTCGAGGCGAGCCGTCGCGCCCTCACAATTGCCGGTGTCGATGGCCCGCGTCTTGCCTGCGCGCGCACCGAAGACGATTTGCCGTACAACGTCAACCCGACGAACATCGCTACGGTGTCCGAGGTTGTCACCGAGGTCATCCGCCGTTCGTAGCGGACCTCTAAGGAGTTAGCGTGTTTTCATACATCAAACGCCATTGGCCCGTCTATGTGGTTCTGTTTTTGATCGCCATCGCTATGGGTCTGGGGGCCGCATATATCGTGGGCGCTAAGGGGTCGACGCCCAGGTCCACGATGAGCGAAGAGGTGGAGCAAGAGCAGAGTTTGGGTGCCGACGGTATTTTGGATGGCGATCTGGAACTTGTTGACGGCGGGTCTGCGTCTACGGAATAGCCTTTGGTTATATACGCCAGATAACGGGCGAGCCGGCATATCGGCTCGCCCGTTATTTCTACCTACTCCTCTTTTGATGCCGAGCTTAGCCAAGTGAGCCAAATTGCTGTGCCACCGGCGGTCAATAATGCGGTGAGAAAAGAGATGATGGGTGCATTGCCCGTATTTGGAAGATCCTGCGGAATGGCGCATTTTTGAACAACACGATCTTTATCGTGCGACTCGAGTTTTTCGCCTCCTCCGTTGCGGCAAAGGTCAACACGGGCACTGTTGGCGAGTGCGGTTTGGGGCGTATAGGATGAGGTTGCACACATCCGGATGATTGCTCCGTGTAAATCCGATTTGAGGGATGCCGCCGCGTCGTCAAGGTCGTCATGCTCGTCTTTAAGCCCATTGCGATTCCAAGAATCGTTGTCGCGCCGGGTCGTAAAGTCTGCGGAAACCGAGCCATACTCAAAGCGAATCCCCGTGATAACAGTGTCGTCCGAAAGCGTAAGGTCCTTTACTTCGAGGGTGGAAGACTCCGTGGTCGAGACATCGGCTTTCCAAAGACTCCAGCCATCGTAATCGACAATCCGCACATCCTCGCCCAGCCGCTCTTTGACCTCGGCTGTCTCGAGCCACGGGTTGGTGTGTTCATCGTCAAGTGTGGCGTTGGCCTTTTCCTTTATGCCCAACTTGTCTGCCGGTGACGTTCGATACCAAACATTGCAGAGCCCGTTTAAGTCGCCGACGGCGATCGGGGTTTTAATGGCGACAAGTTTGGCCGTGCCGTCTTTGGCACATTCGAGATCGTCGGTGACGGTGAACTCGTCGACCCAGGTGCTCGATTCGTTTTGAGCGTCGATGGTGTAGGAATAGGAGCCCTTTCTGTCGGGTTGCGTCGCCGCCCGGTTTTTACCGTCGCCGTTCGCCACTGTTCCCTTTGCGGTTGGCCGCGCGATTTCTTGTCGCTTGTCGACGCTCCCCTTAATCTCAATCGGTGCATCCTTCATGGTTACGGCCTGGATCTTCCCCGTATCCTCGACTTCAAAGGATACGTCTTCAGCGAGGTCATAGGAGCGCGGGGACATTGTTTCGCGTAGGGTATAAGAACCGGGTTCAAGGTGCTCCACGCGATGGGGCTGCTCGGATGATATCCAAGAATCAATTTCTGTTCCATCGGCGTCGCATAAGACCAGTCGGGCGCCTTTAACTTCATGCTTGCCTGTCATATCGACCTTGGAGAAATCGACCTTGGTGTAATCATTGGGCAATTCGATCTGCGACTCGACCACGGGGACCTTCTGGTCGATATAAGTAAGCTCAACGATATGTGCTGTCCGATCAAGTAGATAGCCGTCGGGAGACTGGGTTTCAACGACTTCGTATCGTGCCGTTCCGCAACCCAGCGAAAGGTTGTCTACGCGAGCTTTACCCTGTTCATCGGTTGTGACGGCGGCAACGGCTTCACCGGCAAGGGCGGCAATGTGGCCATCGGGGCAAACGATATCGTCGGCAGCGCGAATTTCAAACTTGGCACCAGATAGGGCACTGCCGTCTACTGCGTCAGCCTTCACGATCTCGATGCTTCCGGTTGCCGCGCTGTTGAAATACGAGACGGCGGCGATAGGTGTGAGATCCGCATCGGCAGGAATCGTCACCTTCAGTTCGTCGCCCACAAGGTAGGGCGCTTTGGCTGCGACTTCTCGTACGTAATATGTGCCCGGCTTGAGCGATTCTGGCAACGTGACGGTGCCGGTCGCATTGGTGGTAAAGGTGTTCATAACGTTGTGCGTCGGATACCAGCATGTTTGAGAGATGGGTTCACGGTTGCTGTTGAGCAGCTGAAAACTAAAGCCGGCAAGGGGGACGGAAGCTCCCGTCTGGGCATCGCGTTTGATGATTTGGAGATGTGTCGAAAGGGTGTGATTGTCCACTATGTACTGAAGCTTGGCTCCGTCGGCGATTTGCTCGGGCGCGATGGTCCAATCTTCTGCCCGCTTGAAGCCTGCGGGAACAGTTTCCGGGACCTCGCGAACGGTATACCCCTCACGATCGTAGGGGATGGCTCCATGGACGCCGTCCGGTCGTGTGCCCGCGCCAAACCAGGCCTTGGGCTGGTCTTTGGTGGATGCGAAGCCATAGATATTTGTCGTCAATGTGCCTACGACCTGCTTAGAGCTGTTGCTGACGATTTCAAAGACGACGCCTTCCGCTGGCTGTTCTAATCCCGATTGCTCGCCGTTCCCGTAATCCTTGAACTTGGAAATCTCGAGGTCAAACGCAACATGAGTATTGGGGATGCGGCGTTCGAGCTCAACGACGCCCATGTCGTTTAGTTGATTGGGGCCGACCGTATAGGTCCAGCTGTCATGGGGGAGCAGGTAGCCCTCTGGTGCTTTCGATTCGTAGAGGGTAAAGGTTCCCAGGGGAATGCCGCTTAAGGTCGCCTGGCCATCGCCTTCGGTCGTGAAGGTGCGCGTCCACCCAGGGGTAGATTGCGAGACACAGGTAAATTCGGCTTTGGCGAGCGAGGTTCCCGCCTGCGCTCCGGCATTCGTGGCGGCATCGGTTTTGACGACACGCAGCGTGATAGAACCTGGCTGCTCGTTGATTGTGACATGTCCGCCGCTCTTTCCGGTGGTAAAGGCAATGCGATCGCGTCGGGACAGATAGCCTGTCGGCGCTTTGGTTTCGATTAGGTAGTATGCCGTGTTGGGCAAAAGTGTTGCCCGTGCACGACCGTTGCCGTCCATTTTGATGCTGCCGACGTGTTTGTCTGCGTTTTCCTCAAAGATGTTAAACGTCGCCCCACCTAACTGATACGTATCGTTCCCGCTGGTAATGACAGTGTCTGCAGATCTTTTCTCAAAGGATACGTTGATGGTGGGCAAAACGTAGAGCATATCCTGGTGCCGGCCTTCGTTAGAGACGGGTCCGTGATAGCGTCTGGCGCGATGCGGGTCGGCCTTAATATTTCCGGCTTTTGCGTTGTCGTAGAGCCAGCGCGCCGCCGCGACAACCTCGGCGTCTTGATCGAACTTGCCGCTTTTGGCAACGCCGGCGTTGTTTGTATACGCAAAAGAGCCATCGGGGCGCGTGGTTCCTTTGAGCATCCACACGGCAATCTGGGTTGCGGCGCGGGCGCGTTCGGCCGTTAGGTTATGGCCGCCAAATGATGTGGCGGAGGGGTATCCATGGCAGATGACGGCGGCAAACTCGTTGTCGAGCCATGTCCAACCCTGATTGTAGGTCCGCCAGGGTCCTCCTGGGCTGCTGGGGCCGGGGCAGTCTTGGTTCATGCAGTAAGAAATCGAGGCGTCTTGTGCCTCGTACTTGCCAATGCCAAACGGTCCGCACATATCGCTGATGGTGCGAAAACTAAGCGTATCGTTTCCATCGACGGCGCAGGCGGTACCAGGCGTGGCGCAGGCTAGAAACAACAAGAGGAATAGGAGCAGCGGTGCTGTTGCGATTGCGCTGTGGACAGAGTGCGTGGGTGCATTGGACATGGCTGCTCCTTATCCTTTGTGCGCCGCGCTGGGAGATTGCGGCGCGTGGGATGAGATTAGCGCCGGGGGTCATACGGGTAAGTACCGCGAGCTGACCAAGAACTTGCCAAGTTCCCAACAGATGGAGACCGGTTTTAGATAATCAAACAAAAGAGCAGGTAGAAGACGGTGTAAAACAGGTTACTCGAGTCCCTGTTTTCGCAATTCGAGCAACAAGAAGATGATTTTCCATGCGTAAAACAAGGGTTAGTGCCCTTGTATCAAACAAGACAACCGCGTTATACTATCCCCCACATATGCGGGCATCGCCAAGTGGTAAGGCATCAGCTTCCCAAGCTGACACTCGCGGGTTCGAGTCCCGTTGCCCGCTCCAGTTAAAAGTACAAGCACGGCACCATCACGGTGTCGTGCTTTTTTCAATAAAGCGCCGGGACTCGAACCCGACAGGGTGTGAGCGTTAAGCAAACGCGAAGCGTTTGTAGCGAGCAGGTGAAGGCGCCGACAGGCGCCTGAAGCCGGTGCGGATTTGCGAAGCAAATGCGCGGATGTCCCGTTGCCCGCTCCAGTTAAAAGTACAAGCACGGCACCATCACGGTGTCGTGCTTTTTTCAATAAAGCGCCGGGACTCGAACCCGACAAGGTGTGAACGTTGGGCAAATGGCAAAATGTTAGGTTAATACCTGCTGCCTATACTTGCACCTGCGCACGGTACAATGGTTGGGTTACGACCAACGTGCCAATAACCAAAAAGGAGCCGCTATGATCGATCGCTATACCCGCCCGGAGATGGGACACATCTTCTCCCTCGAGAACAAGTACGCCATTTGGCAGGAGATTGAGGTTCTGGCCTGCGAGGCCCAGGCGGAGCTCGGCAAGATCGGTATTTCTAAAGAAGAAGCTCAGTGGATCCGCGACCACGCCAACTTTGAGAAGGCGAAGGTCGACGAGATCGAAGAAGTCACGCGCCATGACGTCATTGCCTTCCTGACCAATATGAAGGAGTATATCGACGCCGATGTTCCCGAGGGCGAGCCTAAACCCAGCCGTTGGGTTCACTATGGCATGACCAGCTCTGACTTGGGCGATACGGCCCTGTGCTATCAGCTTACCCAGGCCTGCGACCTAATTATCGAGGACGTCAAGAAACTCGGCGAGATCTGCAAACGTCGCGCTTTCGAGGAGCGTAACACGCTCTGCGCCGGTCGCACTCACGGCATCCACGCCGAGCCTATGACCTTTGGTATGAAGTTTGGCTCTTGGGCCTGGGAGCTCAAGCGCGATCTGGATCGCCTTGAGGACGCTCGCAAGAACGTCGCCTTCGGTGCCATCTCGGGTGCCGTTGGCACCTACAGCTCCATCGAGCCGTTTGTCGAGGAGTATGTCTGCGAGCACCTGGGTTTGGTTCACGACCCGCTGTCCACGCAGGTTATCAGCCGCGACCATCATGCCTACCTCGCTGGCGTCCTCGCCACCACGGCGGCCACCTGCGAGCGTATCGCTACCGAGGTTCGCAATCTGCAGAAGACCGATACACTCGAGGCCGAGGAGCCGTTCCGCAAGGGTCAAAAGGGCAGCTCCGCCATGCCGCACAAGCGTAACCCCATCACCATGGAGAAGGTCTGCGGCCTGTCGCGCGTCGTGAAGTCCAACGCCCAGGTCGCCTTCGACAACGTCGCCCTGTGGCATGAGCGTGACATTTCGCACTCTTCTGCCGAGCGCGTCGCCCAGGCCGATAGCTTTATCGCACTTGACCACATGTTCCAGTGCCTTATCCGCGTTATCGACGGCCTCCAGCTGTATCCGGCTCGCATGATGGCCAACCTCAACAAGACCCGCGGTCTCATCTTCTCCTCCAAGGTTCTGCTGGCCCTCGTCGATACGGGCATTACCCGTGAGGACGCCTACGCAATCGTGCAGGAAAACGCCATGGCGACCTGGCATGAGGTGCAGGACTGCGTTTCCGGCCCCACCTTCAAGGAGCGCCTCGAGGCCGATCCGCGCTGCACCGTCAGCCAGGAGAAGCTCGACGAGATCTTTGATCCGTGGGACTTCCTCACCCGCATCGATACGGTCTTCGATCGTCTGGAGCAGCTGAGCTTCGAGTAGGTTCGGGCATAACGCTAGCTTTTTAGGGCGCTTTGCTGGTAATGTGTGTTGCCGGTAAAGCGCCTCGTTGCATTCATGGAAAGACGGGGATAATAGTCGTCTCGAATGACATTCTGAGAAGGAGATCGCATGATTTCGTTTGATTACAAGCCCCAGGGCGTGTGTACTCGCAATATTCACCTCAATCTTTCCGATGACGGCAGCAAAGTGCTGGGCGTTGAGTTTACCGGCGGCTGCAACGGCAACCTCAAGGCCATCTCTAAATTGGTCGAAGGTGTTTCTTCCGATCGTGTGATTGAGGTGTTGGCCGGCAATACGTGCGGCACGAAAAAGACCTCCTGTGCCGACCAACTTACGCGTGCCATCGAGGCCGCGCGTGCCGAGATTGCCTAATGAGTATTTTTGATCGCGTTAAGAATGGGATAACGCGCCGAGGATTTGTGTTGGGTGGTGCTGCCGCGAGTGCTGCCACGCTGCTTGCGGGGTGCTCGAAAAAAACGGGCACCAGCGACGATGCTGCCGGTGAGCCGCAGGTTATCAAAGATGATTCCAAGATCATCTCGATTACCGAAGAGTATGAGGCCGTCGACATTGATCTTAAGCCGACGGCGTCGTGGACGTTGCCATTGGGGACGCTGCTGTACTACTGCGATGGAGGTTACGCTGCGGCGATGATGGCGCCCGCATCTGCGCTGCATGCCAACACGCTTGGCGTGTTCAACATGGGGGACGGCTCACTCACCACGTTGATTGACGATCCTGTCGAGGGTTCCGGTTATGCGTTTTACGACGTTCGCGCCACCGATAGCGTGTTTGCGTGGGTTGAGATGAACTACGCGAATTCGTCGTGGAAGCTCTATGCGCAAACCCTGTCGGGCGCGGCGCTTACTGGTAATGCCGTTGAGCTTGATCGCGGCGGTGAGGATTACGACCCTCCGCTGTTTACCGCCTTTGACTCGTCGGTCATCTGGTACAAGATGCCTTCGACCGGTGGCAATAAGACCGGCAGCGATTCATATTGCTACCGCCGTTCGCTCGATGAATCTAAAGCGGAGGCAATCTGGAAGTCGACAGGCCGCTTTGCGTCTGCACCGCGCGTGAGCGATGGCATCCTGACTATCTCACCCCGCGTGCGCAATGACGAGGGCGTCTACTACGGCATGACGGCGATCGACCTGACGGACGGCAACAATACCAAGAGGGCTCAGCTGGTCCTTCCTTCGTCGGTATCACCTTTCGAGGCCGTATATATGGGCGATACGTTTGTGTTCTCCATTGAGGCGACCTATGCCGGCGTGGGCGGCCTGGGCAATATGGGTACCTACATTGGTAACGAGGGCGGCCCGTATCAATTTCTATCGCGCGAACCGCTTGCGTGCGCCGCCGGCAGGAAGGGCAAATATCTGGTTAAGGTTCAGGCATCGCATTTTCTGATCGATACCTCCGCTAAAACCTATGGTTCGCTGCTGTCGCCCGACCGCGCTCTCGAATATGGCGATTATCCAGCTACGGCGGGAAAATCGAATACGTTTTTAACCTATGCCACGGTGCGCAATAGCCAAGGAATTCCCGAGACGGTTACCGCTCGCCTGTTCTCTCTTTAGCGCCGAGGGGTTAAAAAGGCGCCGACGGGGGAATAAGCCCATTGTAACCGTGAGTACCGCCCGCCGAGCTGTCGCGCCCATGCGATGCCCGGTGGGCTCAGGTGCGTTAAAATGGGCTTGTTCTTAGCTAATTGAGACAGGGGGGGCCGTGTTATGGCTTCAGATGCAAAAAAGATTCTGCTGGTCGAGGACGAGAAGGCGATCCGTGACGCTGTCGCTGCCTATCTCGAGCGCGAGGGCTACTGGGTTGTTGGCGTTGGCGATGGCCAGTCTGCGATCGAGGAGTTCGAGAAGCACCAGTTCGACCTGGTTGTGCTCGACCTTATGCTCCCCAAGATTCCCGGCGAGCGCGTTTGCCGCACTATCCGCGATACCTCGGATGTGCCCATCATCATGCTTACCGCCAAGGGCGAGATCGAGGATCGCATCATCGGCCTCGAGCTTGGTGCCGACGACTACCTGATCAAGCCGTTCTCGCCGCGCGAGCTCGTCGCCCGCGTTCGAGCCCTATTCCGTCGTGCTCACCAGGCAGACGAGCCCGCCGTTGAGGTACTCGACTTTGGCGATCTGGTCATCGATATCTCGGGCCACAAGATCTTGGTCGAGGGCAAGGAAGTCGATTTGACCGCTTCCGAGTTTAAGCTGCTCACCACGCTTGCTCGCCATCCCGGTCGCGTCTATAACCGTATGGAACTGGTCGAGAAGGTGCTCGGCTACGACTTTGAGGGCTACGAGCGCACCATCGACAGCCATGTGAAGAACCTTCGCGCCAAGCTGGGCGACGACCCCAAGAAGCCTAAGTGGCTCTATACCGTTCACGGCGTCGGTTATCGCTTCGAGGCTCCGGCCAAGACCGATAAGTCGGACGAGAAATAGGTAAATCACATATGACACCTGCGCGCTTTGAAATCGGACAAAAGCACAAGCAGGAGAACGAGGCGGGTTCCAAGGCAAGTTGGAACACGCCTCGTTCCGATTCACGGCCGGCGATGAGCTATCCCTCGCGTATGGCTTTGGCTTTTGCCCTGACATCGCTCATGACGGTATTGGTGCTGGTGGGCGTTGTCTCCGTTGTGTGGGGCACCGTCTTTTCGGATTACACGCGCTCCAATATCGTCGAGATCGCCAATTCTGCTGCCGAAAAGCTTGCGACGTCGTATGAGGAAAACGGCAATTGGACTGCGGGCGAGCTGCGCACGGTCGCGACATCGAGCTTGGTGTCCGACGACCTGGGTATGCAGGTCGTCAACAAAAAGGGCGTTGTCGTTTATGACGACTCATGGCCTTCGGCAAGTGCGACCGCCGATGTGCGCGAGAGCGAATTGCCGTCGAGCAGCTCGAGCGGTAAAAAGGCCTCGCATAGCCCGGTCTCGTCAGCGCCCACCGACTCCGATAGCGTTGCCAACGTCGAAATCGTTACGTCCTCTGGCGAGCATGTCGGACAGGTAAAGCTATGGGCTATCGGCTCCGACGCTCTGCTCACTAAGGCAGATTCTGCGTTTAGGGAGAAGACCTTTAACGCCATGGCTCTTGCCGCGGTTGTTGCAATCTGTATCTCGGTCGTTATCGGATCGCTCGTGTCGCGCATGCTTACCAAGCCGATTCATCGTATTACGAGCACAGCCAAGCAAATTCGCGACGGCGATCTGTCTGCTCGTACGGGCTTGCGCGGCGATGACGAAATCGATCAGCTGGGTGAGACCTTTGACGAGATGGCCACCTCACTCGAGAAAGATATGAAGCACGAAAAGCGCCTGACCTCGGATGTCGCACACGAGCTTCGTACACCGCTCATGGCCATGCTTGCAACGGTCGAGGCCATGCAAGACGGCGTGTACCCCACCGACGACGAGCATCTGGAGACGGTCGCTTCCGAGACGCGTCGCCTCGCTCGTTTGGTGCAGCAGATGCTCGACCTATCGCGTATGGAAAACAGCACGGCTCCGCTCAATCTCGAACCGGTGGACATGGTTCCGTTCGTGCGATCGATTGTGAACGGCCAGGAGCGTCTGTTTGCCGACCGTGACCTTCGCCTTCGCTTTGCAGATGAAACCCAGGGGCACGACGATGTCGTCGAGGCCGATCCCGACATGATCACGCAATGCGTCATCAACCTCATGAGCAACGCCATGCGCTACACCCCCGAGGGCGGTTGGGTCGTAGTGTCGGTGCTCAGTGACCGCAAGCATGTCAGTATTGCCGTTTCGGATACCGGTATCGGTATCGCCAAGGACGATCTGTCGCGTATCTTCGGACGATTTTGGCGCGCCGATGCCAGCCGCGCCCGCGAAGCTGGCGGCCTGGGCGTCGGCCTCGCCGTAACTAAACAGATCGTCGAGCGTCACCATGGCTACATATCCGTGGAGTCGGAGCTTGGAAAGGGTACGACTTTTACGATTCATCTGCCCCGCGAGCACACGGCGGACGCGGCATCTACTACAATGGAGCACTAGCTTTTCGCTATTCGGTGAAGGAGGGGCTGCGTCCCTGCCGCTCCGAGTTTGCGAAAACGTGCGGGAAAGAACCCGCATTTCTATCGTATTTAGGTAAGGAGTGACTCACGTGACAACGATGGAGCGTCGTCCGGATTCCCGTGGCAAGGTTCGTGATATCTACGATGCCGGCGAAAACCTGTTGATGGTCGCCACCGATCGCATTTCTGCGTTCGACTTTATTCTTCCCGACGAAATTCCGTTTAAGGGAGAGGTGCTCAACCGTATCTCGGCGTTCTGGTTCGACAAGTTTGCCGATATCGTCCCCAATCACCTCGTCTCCATCGATCCGGCGGATTTCCCCAAGGAGTTTGCCGAGTATCGTGACTATCTCGCAGGCCGCGCCATGCTGGTTAAGAAGGCCCAGACGATTCCTATCGAGTGCATCGTCCGCGGCTATCTGACCGGTTCGGGCAAGAAGACCTACGACGAGAACGGCACCGTCTGCGGCATCCAGCTGCCTGAGGGCCTGACCGAGGCCTCCAAGCTTCCCGAGCCGCTGTTCACCCCGTCCACGAAGGCCGAGATCGGTGATCACGACGAGAATATCTCGTTTGAGCGTTGCTGCGAGATCGTTGGCGAGGACATCGCCGCGCAGATCCGCGATCTATCTCTTAAGATCTACAAGGCTGCCGCCGATTATGCAGCGACCCGTGGCATCATCATTGCCGACACCAAGTTTGAGTTTGGTGTCATCGATGGCAAGGTCACGCTGATCGACGAGTGCCTCACGCCCGACTCCAGCCGTTTCTGGCCTGCCGCCAGCTACGAGGAGGGTAAGATTCAGCCTAGCTACGACAAGCAATTCGTCCGCAATTGGCTCAAGGCCAACTGGGATATGACGGGGGAGACCCCGCATCTGCCCGCCGAGGTCATCGATGGCACGTCCGAGCGCTATCGCGAGGCCTTCCAGATCATCACGGGCTCCCAGTTTACAAGCATGAAGGAGAACGCGTAAGTGAGTACCCGCAGCGCCACGAACAAGCGCACGCAATCCCACGAGGTTACCGGGGTTGCGCGCAAGTCCGCCGCATCCGCCAAGCCAGCTCGTCAGGCAGCGAGTTCTGTTCGCGTCGTGCCGGCATCATCCAAGGCACGCCGCAAGGAGCTCGAGAAGGGCGAGAGCCTTGAGGGCCTCTCTAAAGAGGAGAAGCGCGCCCGCAAGGCTAAGCGGCGCGCCAAGGAGGACCGCATCTACACGGTGTCGAGCATCCTTCTCAAGCAGGATGAGGACTACACCAAGCGCCGCCGCATCTGGTGGGCCGTGCTTACTATCGGCATGGTGCTCGTCGTGGCCATTTGGTCTTCGCTGTACTTCGCTCCCGCTGGCATGGTGTCCAGCCCCGTCCAGATGGCCGGCATTGTTTTGTCCTACATCGTCATTCTGGGTGACTTCATCTACGACTTCGTGCGCATCCGTCCCTTGCGTAATATGTATCGCGCGCAGGCCGAGGGCATGTCCGATAACAAGCTCAACGCTATCATCGAGCGCTCGGCTGCCAAAGAGGACAAGAAGGCCTCCAAGAAGAAGTAGTAGCGTTACAACCTATAGATATCGCTAAGATATAAGGCGCGTCGTTTTTTGCGGCGCGCCTTTTTACTGTCCTGTAGATAGATGGAGTGGCACATGATTCGAGCTGCCCTGACGGTCGAAGAGGCTCTGGAGGGTATGAAGTCCCTGGAGCCCAAGATTAAAAATTATGCGCGTCTCGTTGTCCGCAAGGGCGTCAACGTTAAGCCCGGTCAGGAGGTCGTCGTTCAGTCTCCCGTCGAGTGCGCGTCATTTGCGCGCGTGGTGGTTGCGGAGGCTTATGACGCCGGTGCCGGTCACGTGACGGTCATCTGGGCTGACGATGCCGTGACGAGGCTTACCTACGAGCATGTCGAGAAAAGCTATTTTGAGCAGACTCCCGAGTGGAAGCGCATGCAGCTGGATTCGTTGGCTCAGGACGGAGCCTGCTTTATCTTTATTGAGGGCACGGACCCTGCTGCCCTCAAGGGCATCGATCCCGCTAAGCCTGCCGCAGCTTCTAAGGCGAGGAACATGCAGTGTAAGGTCTTCCGCCGTGGACTGGACTACAACATTAACCCGTGGTGCATCGCCGGCGCTCCGGTCGCTGCTTGGGCGCGCGAGGTATTCCCGGGAGACGCCGATGAGGTTGCAGTCTATAAGCTGTGGAATGCGATTCTGCACACCGCTCGTGCTGATGGCCAGGACCCGGAGAGCGACTGGGAGCTCCATGACGCCACATTCGAAAAAAACCTGCGCTTCCTAAACGATAATCAATTTGATTGCCTGCACTACACCGCTTCGAATGGAACTGATCTGACGATTGGAATGACGAAAGGCCATGAGTGGGCCGGCGGCAAGGGAAAAACTCCCGACGGTCACCCTTTCTTCCCCAACATTCCCACCGAGGAGGTCTTCACCTCGCCCGATCGTATGCGCGCCGACGGCATCGTGTACTCGGCTATGCCGCTCATTCACCACGGCAATAAGGTTGACGATTTTTGGATTAAGTTCGAGAACGGCCGCGTAGTGGACTATGACGCTCGCGTGGGTAAGGCAACGCTTGCGAGCATTATTGAAACCGATGAAGGTGCTGCTCATCTGGGCGAGGTCGCGCTTATTTCCAAGAACACACCGATTCGTGAAAGCGGCATCCTATTCTACGACACACTTTATGACGAGAACGCCAGCTGTCACCTTGCGTTGGGTGTCGGTTTTCCCGAGTGCATCGAAAGCGGGTATGACATGTCCAAAGAGGAACTTCTGGAGCATGGCGTCAACGTTTCGAGCACGCACGTTGACTTTATGATTGGCACGGACGACATCGATATTACGGGCATTACACCTGATGGACGTGAAATTGTGATTTTCCAGAACGGCCAATGGAGTTGGGAATAGTCTCAGACCGTGGTACAATGCCATCCGCGGGCCGTTAGCTCAGCTGGCAGAGCAGGGGACTTTTAATCCCAAGGTCCAGGGTTCGAACCCCTGACGGCCCACCATAGAATAGAAAAGCGACTGGCGGATGCCGGCCGCTTTTTTGTTGCCGGTGCACGGGTTCGAACCCGAAAGGGCGCGGAGCTGAGGAAACGCGTCAGCGTTTGCCAGCGCAGCGCGCGAGGCGCGGAGGCGCCGAAGCGGCCGCCCGCGCAGCGGGCCCGAACCCCTGACGGCCCACCCAAAGAAAGGAAAAAGAAATGAAAACAGATAGATACGGAATTAGCGGCAGCACATTAAAGATAATAGCGGCCATCTCGATGGTTCTCGATCATGTAAGCAGGATCGTCCTGACCAATGGAATCATGACTCACGCATCGTACAATCAGATATCAGACGAACAGTGGGCGATTCTAAGCGAGGCTTCGGATGTGCTTCATGTTTTTGGCAGAATTGCATTTCCCTTATTTTGCTTTTTGATAGTTGAGGGATTTTTGCATACTCATGACATAAAGAAGTACCTGCGAAATATACTTGTCTTCGCAATCATTGCGGAGCCCATATACGATTTCGTTCAAACCGGGCAGCTATTTGACCTTCGGCAACAGAATGTTATGTATGAGCTCCTGCTTTCCTTGGTCTTTTTGATTATTCTGGAAAAGATACAAAGTCTTTCAAAATGGAAGAGGCACATTGCAGAAATTGCTCTGATTGTTTTGACAGCACTGGCAGCTGAATGCACTAAGCTGGATGGCGGTGCGTATGGCATTCTGCTTGTGGCTGCATTCTATTTATTCCATGACAGCAAAGCTAAGATGTTCTTTGCTGCAGTATGTGCAGTGCTCCTTTCGTCATGCCATATAATTGGCGGCGGATTTGAGTTCACTACAGCTAATATTTTTAATCCTGATGTTGCTGCCGCGATAATTTCGTTGTTGCTTATCAATCTTTATAATGGCAAGCGAGGGCTGAAGCTGAAATATTTCTTCTACATTTTCTATCCGGCACATCTTGCTCTGCTTTATGGTGTCTCGCTTATTGTTTTGAACTGTCTTTAAAAACTCTCAAACAAGTCTCTGAAAGCAGAAACAAATTGACCCTAAGACTGCTTGTGAATTTCCGGAAGACCTGAGAGATGCGAGGATAGACAACGAGGGCTGCAGAAAGATGCTTCTCAGTTCTCTGGCGGATCGCATGAATCTGTATGAGGATCACTTCTACACACTCATTGATAACAGTGATAAACACGGCAGATCCTCAAAACATGAGACTGCGAAGGTCGAAAGATGCTTCGAAAGCATGAATGGCAGCGAGAAAACGAGTTCGGAAGCACCCTCTGGATGCTCCAGCATAGAATAGAAAGCGGTCAACTTCGGTTGGCCGTCTTTTTTTGTCGCCCTTTCATGGGTTCGAACCCGTATCTATCTATATATAAGAACGCTTGGCGAACAAAACCCGCCTTTTACCGATGGGAAACAAATAGCTGATGCCTTTGGAGTAAAGTAGCGCTCCAGAGATGACCGATGTCTCAATACTCATAAAACAGCTGATCATCGCCAATATCAGAAGCCAATGCTTCAGTTTTAACCCCAGTGATGCGACTGAGGTACCTATTCATTTGTGAACAAAATATGGAGTACGGGATTCCCGCCCGCGGGGGCCCTCCGGTCTGGCAATATATCTCCTTGCCGCGCGGCCCGGTCGGACCGGATTGACC